>NZ_JCAXER010000039.1:0-35657 GCF_059758675.1 Cytobacillus sp. GQ23 | reverse complement strand
CCCATTATTATTTCTCTTTATGTTATCCATAACAAATCCGCTTTCCGGCAATGCTGGCATTCGCGATAGGATGTAGGATAAATTATAAATTGGGACATTGTAGTCTATTCTATCTACTAGAAATTTTATACAGTCTTTCATATTCTCAACCTTAGTGCCTTCACCCGGACAACGGTGCCCTTTGGCGGAATCACTACCGCCTTGAGGAATAAAATCGAAGAGGCTTTCATCCCAATCTTTAAATCTTTTCGGTTTGAATTCGTTAGGTGACGGCCATAGCTGCTCGTCATCTCCGCAAATCGATTTACATCCGGAGCGAAAACAACGGTCTACATTGGTAAGTTAAAAAGCAATTTATCCGAAAACAGCCAAAAGTAAAGAACACTGGCTCCTGCCAGTGCTTTAAGAAGATCTTTTGTGGTGGCCATTCAATTTAATCAGAGAACCTCTCTTAATCCAATAATGAAAGTTTTCTGCCGGGAATACTCCGCGTCCATTTGATCTGTCCATCTGAATGACTACGCTGTTCTGGGTCACCTCAAGAATTTTCAGTGTTTGGGAACGGTTAAGATTTGGCATGAAGGTACTTGTTATTTCAAATTGCATATCCTTATCCAGGTTCAACGGTGCACCTCCTAATGGTTTTATTAAAATTATTATCCCCATACAAAACGTTTCTATCCAATTATTGGCCGGTATATTTTTGGTCCTAATTCTATGGCTATTAAGATAAATTAAACTTTTGAATATTCGAACTTAACTGTATAATTTAAATTAGTACACGATTTTTCATAAGAAGGTGAAGTGTGTGAGAGAAAAGATAAAAATTGGATTCATTGGGATGGGAGCAGTGGGGGTAAGAATACTCCGTCAATTTCAGCAGTATGAGGACTTTGAAATTGCTGCACTTTGTGATCGAAATCCCGCACAATTAGATAAATGGAAGGCTGAGCTGCCGGATACTGCAATGCATACCAATTATTTGGACTTGCTTCAGAATGAGACAATCAAGCTTGTCTATTTAGGTGTTCCGCCAAAATTTCATCATATAATAGCAATGGATATTATAAAGAGCGGGAAGCATCTTCTATGTGAAAAGCCGCTGGCCAATTCCATTCAAGAGGCAAAGGAAATGTATGAAGCTGCTGATAATGCAGGAGTAATCCACGCTATGAATTTTCCGATGGCATATAGCCCAGCATTTATATTGTTTAGGGATAAAATACATAATGGAGAGCTGGGTAAGATTAAAAAAGTTGAACTGCACCTGCAATTTAAGCAATGGCCGCGTGAATGGCAGCAAAATAATTGGATATCGAGCAGGGAACAGGGAGGCTTTATCCGGGAGGTAGTACCACACTTTATTCACATGATTCACGATATCTTTGGAGAATTGGACAATATTCATTCTTTCATAGAATATCCTGAGGATGATCGTTTGTGTGAAACTAGCTTTTCGACTTTATTAACCCTGCCAGGCGGAATTCCGGTCCTGTATAATGGAATAGCCGGAATCGGGCAGCAGGAACATCTGTCTTTTAAAGTTTTTGGTGATAAAGGAACCTTGGACATGCAGAACTGGAGTGTTCTTGTACAGAGTAAGTCTGATGCCAGTGGAGTAATTTTAAAACTTAATGAGCCGGAAACCAGTTTGCCTGCAGAACTGCTAAAAGCAATTAGAGGAGATCAAGCGTTGTTGGTAACGTTTAAAGAAGGGCATAAGGTTCAAAAGGTATTGGAAAGGATTCTAATAAGCTGACTAGAGAAAAACCTTTAACTTAAATCGTTTATCCATACAGCTGCATAGGAAACAATTCTCGAAAAAAACCTGTGTTTTAATGTATAATAATTTGGTGAGAGTTCTTCAAAAAACAGAAGACTCTATTACCTATAAAAAACTTCATAGATCCAAGTTGAAAGAGAGTGGGACATATGGGCCGTAAATGGAACAATATTAAAGAAAAGAAAGCATCAAAAGACGCAAATACGAGTCGTGTATATTCCAAGTTTGCACTTGAAATATATGTGGTAGCAAAGCAGGGGGAGCCTGATCCGGAAGCTAACCAGGCTTTAAAATTTGTGCTTGAGCGTGCAAAAACATATAATGTGCCAAGAAATATTATTGATCGAGCAATAGAAAAAGCGAAAGGCGGAGCAGAAGAGAACTATGATGAGCTTCGTTATGAAGGATTCGGGCCTAGCGGATCCATGATTATTGTTGATGCATTAACGAATAATGTAAATCGCACAGCTTCTAATGTACGTGCTGCATTTGGAAAAAATGGCGGGAATATGGGTGTGAGCGGATCTGTTTCTTATATGTTCGACTCTACAGCTGTTATCGGCATTGAAGGCAAATCAGAGGAAGAAGTACTGGAAATTCTAATGGAAGCAGACGTAGATGCACGTGATATACTGGAAGAAGAAGAGACGGTAATTGTTTATGCAGAACCAGATCAGTTTCATGCCGTTCAGGAAGCATTCAAGTCAGCAGGAATCAGTGAGTTTGCTGTTGCTGAATTAACAATGCTCCCGCAAAATGAAGTTACCCTTGAAGCTGATGCTCAGGCACAGTTTGAAAAGCTGATTGACGCTCTAGAAGACCTGGAAGATGTCCAGCGAGTTTATCATAATGTAGACTTAGGTGAATAATGGAGAAGTGGAGTCCGATTATTTGGCGGACTCTTTTTTTTAGGCTAATATTTACCATAAACTTATTATGTAAACTAAATGGTAAACTAAATGGTTGGATCCAATTTGATTTTATGAGGTAAGTATTGTCAAAGCAAGTTGTTTCTATTAAAAATGGTGAATGATAATGTGGTTTTATGGTGTTATCGGATGATATCTGTCGAATATCCTTTTGCTAGCAGCTGCTAGCCTCTTGCCTGATATAGATAAAGATAGTATCTGCCAGTAGAAAGAGCTTAAATCTGAAAATTGGAAAATAAGAGAAATAAAAATTTTGGGTTTTAACCGCTGCAGCGGCGGGAACAAAAATAAGGAAAGGAGCGTTTTTTAATGACTACGTTTAAAGTTATTTATACTTTTGAAAAAGGTGTTACTGTAACAGAAGAGATTGAAGCAGAAAATAAATCCGAGGTAATCGGAAACATTAAAGACCTTGAAGGGTATGTTGAACTAACATGTACAGAAGGTCATTATCACCGATTTGATTTCGCTGATGTAAAGTTAGTCACAATCACAGAATAAAAGTAAGGCCCAGAATCAGCCTTCCCCAAAGCCCGCCTATTTAGCGGGCTTTTTACTTTCTTACGTGATCCCCAAAAAGAATGTACCTCGGTTCTGTCATCTGCATCTATAATTCTAATTGTAAGCACTTATAGGGAAATTTCCCTGAGGAAGTCCTCTCGACAAGCAGATCAGCCTTCTCTACCCCGCCATGTATCCAAAAGACACTATCCTACTCCATGAGAAGTAATATATATCAAAATAGATATTGATAAATCATTTCAAAATGTGTAAAATTACACTGATATTACCAAGATTAATTATTATCTAAAAGAGGTGGATCCTTTGAACCCCGAATCAGAAAAATACCATCAGGATATATTCCATGCAGAACTGACCAAATTGAGAGAGAAAGATTACATTTCATCAGAACATTATGAAATAACCATGAAAGCCCATCATCAGTACTATCAAGATCTTGCGGAGCTGAAAAGGGAGCACATAAAGGCTGTAAAAGCTGAAAAAGAAAACAGTCAAAAACCTGTTCAGCCGGTAAAGAATAAGAAGAAAAAGAAATTATCTCAGGAAGAAGTTCGTGAAAGGAACATTTCCTGGCTTCTGAATATTGGAGTTATCCTTCTCCTTATAGGCGGGCTTTTTATTGCAACAAGCAATTGGGCTACCATGTCAAATTTCATGAAAAGTGCATCCATTGCAGTGGTTTCTCTTCTTTTTTATGGATTTGCGTTTATTTCAGGAAAGGTATTAAAAATAGAAAGAACATCGTTTGCCTTCATTGTTCTTGGGAGTTTATTTCTGCCTATATTTATTTTGTCTATCGGCTGGTTCCAATTGCTTGGGCCGTATCTTTCCTATTATGGGGAAGGACGCTATATACTCGGAGCGGCTGGCAGTTTATTGATCTTTCCAGTATACAGTATATTTGCTCAGAAACTGGGCTCACGTCTTTTTGTCTGGTTTGCTTATTTTGCCCTGACTGCATGTGCTGGTTTTACCCTGGTAGCATTCAGTCTCGAAAAGGACAGTTTTTATCTCGGATTAATGATTTTTAATGCTTTTCTGTCTGCAGCCTATCATCGCATGAAAACACGTGCCACCCTGAAATTGTTTTCGCGGGAACTGGTTTACTTTGCCCAAATCAATTTAGTGATCTCTACTCTATTGATGCTTGTCTTTTTCAAAAGTCCTGTACTTTATAGTGTGAATATCCTTCTGACAGCAGCCGTTTATTTATCTATGGTTTATGTAACAGGCAGGAAGGAGTTTCATTTCGTTTTCAGCTTATTGATTGTCTATGGTGCCTATCAGCTGATTGAAAATACGATGTTAAATACAGCAGGCCCCGTTTTCTTTGCGCTTGTAGGAATTGGCTTTCTGTTTGTTCCCACAGTTATGGATAAGCAATACTCCTGGGAGAAGATTTTCAGACTGACCAGTGCAGTCGTTTCGATCCTTGCATTTCTTTATATTTCGGTTGAAGGAATTCTTTTAATGGCCGGTGAACCCTCTGCATCACTGCTGCTGGCTTATACAATACTCGCCGTGCAGTTTATTTATTTGGCCAATGTTATGGCAAACGGGCTATTTGCTTATCTGGCACCTGTATTTTTAGCTGCTGCGCTTTTTGAAACAGTTCTTATGCTGGATAAAGCCGCTCATTTCAACAATCTTTCTTTACCTGTTTACTTCATTGGCTTTGTGCTGTTTATCAGTTTGGGGTATATGGTTAAGTATCCTCTCTTAAAAGTGGTGGAATCAAGTTCACGGGATGTGGCTGTCAGTATTATGTTATTTTCGGTTGTATTTGCTGCCGGAATTCTTGATTGGCTTGCTGCAGGCTCCATGCTGTTAATCTTCAGCTTTGTCCTTTACCTCATATATAAGGCTGAAAATCGAATTTTATATAGGGAAGCGATTCCCTGGGCTATTCCGTTGTCAATCGGTTTTGCATTTATGTTTTATGGTGAACATTTCCGAAGCCATTCAAGTTTTTATCAGATTGAGCTGGGTATGGCCATGAATACAGTCCTCTCATGCATAGCCCTTCTTACTCTTTATGGCGTTCTTAATAAGAAAGGACGGAAAACTCAAGCTAATAATGTGTTTTTAATGGCGCTGGGATTTTATACAATCTCATTGTTTACAGCCGCTGCATTGACGATCAACGAAGTCTGGATGAGACCAGCAGTATTTATTGGCGGCATTATAATGTATCTTGCCCTGTATCAGCTCCTTAAGCAAATCTGGATTCCGTTTGTATTAGCATCGATTTCACTTATTGCTTACTTTATGATCCTGATTGGAGTACCATTTAATTTTACAATTATAAATTTGTTCCTGCTTCCGCTGGGGGCATGGCTTCTGCTTGGCGCAGCTTTCTTTATTTCTAAAAAGGATCCTGTACTGGCAAGAGGGTTTAGCTGGATAGGCCATGCTTACATGCCGTTTGCCATGATTCTGAAATACTTCATTGATAGGGAAAACAGTATCTGGGCCTTTATTATCACTCTGGCCGTTTATTGGATCAGTTTCAGGGTGTCTGCTAAAGAGTGGAAAGTAAAGACATTCCTCTACAGCTCATTTATAAGCTTATTTATGGTGATCTTGATGGGAATGGAGCATATTTGGGAGGAGAGCCATAGTGAGTATGCCATATTAGTAGTCAGCTGTGCTGTATTCATATTTTGGATGACTGGAAACACCCAGGATAAAAAAAGAAGTGTTTTCTTTCTTATCCCATGGTCTGTGCTTGGGATATTATCTTTTCTGTTGTCATATCCATTCGGCGTTCTGCCGTTTATTGTTTGTATTATCTATTCAGCAGGGTTAATCTTATTTATGCATAGTACCAAGCGTGATATATTGGGTGCTATTCCATTGTTTTTACTATATGCGGCCGTAATCAAATTCCTATTCATTAACGATATTGCTCCAGATATGAAAATTTTAATTTCTTCAGGGTTCAGCCTGGCTGCCGTTTTCACCGGCAAGATAGTATATGCCGAAATTTTCATGGGCAAAAAAGCGGATAGCTACACATTTATTTCTCTGCTATTTTTGTTTACCGCTTATCTGCTTCCGGCGGTTGCGCTCTGGGCAGAAGTTCTGCCTGGACTCATGATCAGTGCATTTTTATTTTTACAGAAGGGAAGAGTCGCACCCAAATACAATAAGCTGCCTGGATTACTGGCAGGAGCAGTGTTACTGGAGCCATATTATAGTGTATTAAGGAATATTGACATGCCAGCTCTTTTTACAAGAGAGGCATATGTTCTCCCTTTAATCATCCTGGTTATTTTTATCAGAAAAGTCCTGAAGGGGCAATACTTGAAGATGACTAATAAAATTCAGTGGGCAGTTCTTATAGCAGTATCCCTGCTGCTTATACAGGATGGCCTTGCAAGTAATACGGTATATGATGCACTTATTGTCGGTACGCTGTCTCTGATTTCGATTCTGGCCGGCACTCTGCTGAGAATTAAGTCATATTTCTTTGTAGGTTCCGGAGTTCTGCTCCTGAATGTGCTTCTTCAGACCAGACCTTATTGGGGCAGCCTTCCATGGTGGGCATACCTTTTAATTGCAGGCTCCATTCTCATTTCTGCAGCAAGCTATAATGAATGGCAGAAACAAAAAACAGCAGATGGCAAAGAGCCTTTATTTTCTAAATGGAAGAACAGCATTATGAATAGATTAAAAGATTGGTCATAAGCAATTTTACCTAGCTCTCCAGTATATGGGCTAGGTCTTTTTATTATCTTTTCAATAAATAAGTAAATTTTCAGAAAATAAGTTGACTTTTTACTGTTTACACGGTATCTTTGTGTTAAATATATAACACTTATTTTATCTAACGATATTTAAACGTTATATTAAATTATTATCCTAATATTTTGGGAGGTCATGTCTTGATTCTGCATGATATTGAAACGGAAAGCCGCAATAGGATAGAAGAATTGCAGTTGAACCGGCTCAGGCAGACAGCGGAGAGAGTATATAATCATGTGCCTTTTTATCGGAAAAAGTTTTTGGAAAGTAATATTACACCTCAAGACGTTACCAGCCTGGATGATATTCAAAAGCTTCCTTTTACTGTTAAAGCAGATTTGCGGGAACATTACCCATTCGGGCTTTTTGCTGTGGATAAAAAGGAAATCGTGCGTCTTCACGCTTCTTCAGGAACAAGCGGAAAGCCTACTGTGGTGGGCTATACACGGAATGATATCACCATGTGGAGTAATCTGGTAGCCAGGGCAATTTCCATAGGAGGAGGCGAGCCTGGTCAGACATTGCATAATGCATATGGATATGGGCTGTTTACCGGCGGATTGGGACTGCATTATGGCAGTGAACAGCTTGGTATGGCAACTGTACCTGTGTCTGGAGGAAATACCGAGAGGCAAATTATGCTGATACAGGATTTTGAGCCGGAAGTTATTTGCGGAACTCCTTCATATGTCCTTAATTTAGCGGAGAAGATGGAGGTGCGGGGAATCGACCCGGCGAGTACTTCATTGAAATTTGGGATTTTCGGTGCTGAACCGTGGTCTGAAGAAATGCGGAAGGCACTCGAAGCTAAGCTTGGAATTAAAGCATGCGATATTTATGGGCTGAGTGAAGTTATGGGACCTGGTGTAGCGATGGAATGCCATGAAGGTCAGAATGGACTGCATATTGCAGAAGACCATTTTTATGCAGAGGTGATTGATCCGATAAAAATGATACCGCTTCCAAGTGGAGAAGAAGGTGAGCTTGTTTTTACCAGCTTAACGAAAGAAGCTTTTCCTGTGATCCGCTATCGCACGGGCGACATTGCCTCCCTTTGTAAAGAGAAATGTGTGTGCGGGAGAACAACGATCCGCATGAGCCGTGTAAAAGGCCGCATTGACGATATGCTTAATGTAAACGGTGTAAACGTCTTTCCGTCCGAAATTGAACGGTGTATTCTTCAGATGCCTGAGCTTGCTCCCCATTATCAAATCCAGGTGCATAAAAAAGGAAGTTTGAAAGTTTTGGAGCTTCATGCTGAATGGAGCGAAGAGTTTTATAGGGATATGGGTGACGCAGAATTCGCAAAAAAGAAGATTCAGGAAGTATTGAAGCAAAACTGTCTTATTTCCATCAGACTTGTTCTCCATCCTCCCAAAACGCTGCCGAGATCGGAAGGGAAAGCTGTCAGGATTGTTAGTTCTTCAGCGGAAAATGCAGTAACCTGATTAAATTTTTTTAACTCATTGGGGGTGAAACACATGTCAGAAACTCTTTTCTTTCAAGAGATGACGGAAGAACAAAAATACGAGCAGTTCATGAAACGCATTAATGCAGGAGAAAAAATTGAAGCCGATGATTGGATGCCGGATGATTATCGAATGACTTTAATCAAATTAATTTCAATGCATGGAATCAGTGAAATTATGGGAGCACTTCCTGAGAAGGAATGGGTGCCGAAAGCTCCCTCATTAAAACGCAAGCTGGGCATCATGGCAAAGGTGCAGGATGAGATGGGACATGGACAGCTATTGCTCCGGGTAGCGGAAGATTTAATGAAGCCCCTCGGCAAAACCCGTGAGGACATTATGCAGGATTTATTCAGCGGAAGACTGAAATTCCATAACGTCTTTCATATGGAAGCACCAACATGGGGAGATGCCGGCCTGATTGGCTGGCTGGTTGACGGTGCTGCAATTATAACTCAGACCAATATGCTTAATGCTTCCTATGGACCTTATGCAAGAGCGCTAAAGAGAATATGTGCTGAAGAGGTTTTCCATGCCCAGCATGGAGAAGCCATTATCATGGCGCTGGCGGAAGGAACCGCAGAGCAAAAGGCAATGGTTCAGGATTCGGTTAACCGCTGGTGGGAAGCACTGTTAATGTTCTTTGGGCCGGGTGACGCATCGACTACTGGAACCTCGAAACAGGATACAACGATAAAATACAAAATCAGGACAAAGACGAACGAAGACTTAAGACAAGACTTTTTTACAAAGTATATTCCACGCGTTCTTTCACTTGGCCTCACGCTGCCGGATGAGACGATGCATTTCGACCAGGATCAGGGGCTTTGGGTTTATAAGCAGCCTGATTGGAGCAGGTTCAAGGACATTATTAAAAATAATGGGCCAAAATCTCAGGAGCGACTTGGCCTCCGCCGTACAGCTTATGATACGAACAAATGGGTGCGAGAAGCTCTCAATACTGCAAACTAATCCATTGTGATGGGAGGGGTACCTTTGGGAAACGAAGGATTTTATCAGGAATTCGAAGTTTTTAGTCAAAGAACCGATACCTCGCCTCTGCAATATCAATTTTCCCTGCTGGCGCCAAATCGGGAGCTTGCACTCGTTATGGCGCAGGAAAATTTTATGAGGAGGGAGCCGGTTGCTGATATATGGGTCGTCAAACGCTCTGATATCCGGAAGCTCACGCCGGAAGAAAAGCGATCACTTCAGCGTCTGGATAACAAAGAATATCGCACGACAAAGGGATATGGATATCTGAAGAAAAAGTGGCGCCATTATGAGCAGGAAATGCTTGATGAAAAGGAGATTCTTTCATGGGGAGGGATGAAGAAAGGTGACTGAGTCAACAGGTAATCTGCCAATCGATGCAAAGATTAAGCCGGCACTGACATCATTATTGTATCAGCTGGCTGATGATGACTTCATCCTTGCCTACAGGGGTTCTGAATGGCTTGGCCTGGCTCCCCATATAGAAGAGGATGTCGCCTTTTCATCCATCAGTCAGGATACTATGGGCCATGCAACCATGTTTTATCAGCTGCTGGCCGATCTTGGAGAAGGCAATGTAGACAGTCTAGCTCATGCACGAAAAACATCTGAAAGGAGAAATGCTATTCTTTTGGAACTGGTAAATGGTCCAGGACATTATTTGTCTTCTGCACAATATGACTGGGCATTTGCGGTTGTAAGAAATTATTTTTATACTCAGGCGAAAAAAGTCAGATTAGATTCTCTAAAAAACTCCTCTTACCAGCCTTTAGCAGAGGTGGCATTAAAGGTCAATATGGAGCTTTATTATCACCTGCTTCACTGGAAAACTTGGTTTATACAGCTGATGCAGGCTGGCGGGGAAGCCAGAACGAGAATGGAAGCGGCTATTCAGAGGGTATTAGCCGACTTTGAAGGAGTCCTGACCTTGGGACCGCTGGCAAAAGAGATGGCGGAAATTGGCCTCATTGAAAAGGAAGAAACATTAAAGCAGCGATGGCTGTTTATCATGAAGCCTGTTTTTGAGGCTGTCAATTTGGAAGTTTCAGAAGCAGACCTGGCTTTGAAAACTGGAAATGGACGTTTAGGGGAGCATACCGCCGACCTTAATGATGCATTGTCCACTTTGAGCGAGGTGTATAACACAAATCCAGCTGCAAGCTGGTAAGTTTTCAAAAGGGTGATGTAAATGGAGCAGGAACAATTATTGATAAAAACTGCGTTAGAAGCGCTTCATAATGTTAAAGACCCTGAAATAGACACCATTTCAATCGTTGATTTAGGGATGGTGGAACAGATTATGGTGGAGGGACATTTAGTTTTAATTAAACTCCTGCCCACTTTTATGGGATGCCCGGCACTTGATATTATTCGAAAAAACGTTGTAGCCGAGCTGGACAAAACAGGGAGCTTTGAAAAAATAGAAGTCCAGTTTATCTACCACCCGCCGTGGACGTCTGACAGGGTAACAGAGACAGGCAGGATTAAGTTAAAGGAATTCGGGATCGCGCCCCCTCCAAAATTCATAGATGAAACAGCCGAATGGCATGTGGATTGTCCTTTTTGCGGATCCGCATACACAACGATGGATAACCTTTTTGGCCCAACAGCCTGCCGCAGCATCTTATACTGCAAGTCCTGCAAAAACCCTTTTGAAGCCATGAAACCTGTTTCGACCATGATGTAGCCGGCATTATGCATTAAGATACATCAAAAAACTATTAAAAAATGAGAGGAAGTTGCCAAATGGTAAAATTAATCGCTCTTTATAAGCATCCTGAAAATAAGGAGGCATTTGATGATCATTATTTTAATACCCACGCTCCGCTTACAGCCAAAATTCCGGGTCTCCGTAAAATGGAAGTTACAAGGATTGTCGGCAGCCCTATGGGAGGCGAAGGAAAGTACTACTTGATGTGTGAAATGTACTATGACAGCCATGAAGCACTTCAGGAAGCCATGAGAACAGACGAAGGCAAGGCATCAGGAAAAGACGCCATGAAATTTGCAGGTGACATTATTACTTTAATGATCGGTGAAGAAGCAGATGAGTAAAAGCTATGAAACGATTGAAGTTTCACAGCATGGTAAGCTTGGATTAATTGCTTTGAACCGGCCTAAAGTTCTAAATGCTATCAACCGTGCAATGGTTTCAGAGATCCTTGATGCAATGGAGGGCTTTGAGGCCGACTCAAGCGTCAAAGCCATCGTATTAAGCGGCAAGGGAAGAGCATTTGCAGCCGGAGCAGATATTGATGAAATGGCAAATGACCAGTCCATCGATTTTGAGCTTCGCAATCAATTTAAAGATTGGGATCGTCTGGCCATGATCAAGAAACCGATTATCGGAGCTGTGCAGGGGTTTGCTCTTGGCGGAGGATTTGAGCTGGCGCTATGCTGTGATTTGCTATATGCAGCGGATAATGCGGAATTTGGGTTTCCCGAGGTTAACCTTGGAGTTATGCCAGGTGCAGGCGGGACGCAAAGACTTACTAAGCTTGTTGGGAAAACAAAAGCAATGGAATGGCTTTTTACCGGCAAAAGAATTACGGCAAGGGATGCCCTTCAACACGGCATTGTCAATCAGCTTATAGCAGAGGAGCTTCTGCTCGAAGAAACGATGAAAGCAGCTGAACAAATTGCCAGCCAGGCGCCCATCGCCATACGCCTCATAAAAGAAGCGGTCCTAAAGGCTGTTGACACTCCTTTGAACGAAGGAATGGAATTCGAAAGAAAGAATTTCTATCTGTTATTCTCAACAGAGGATCAAAAAGAAGGCATGAATGCTTTTATTGAAAAACGCAAGCCTCATTTTAAAGGAAAGTAGGGAGGTGTACATATCTAATGTTTGAAACCGTTAAATACGAAGTCGCAAACGGTGTAGCCTGGATATCATTAAACCGGCCCGAAAAGCTGAATGCGTTCACTGAACAGCTGAATAAAGAGGTCCAGCTGTCGGTCAAACAGGCGAGCAGGAATAAAGAAGTCAGATGTCTTGTCATTACAGGTGAAGGCCGTGCATTCTGCTCCGGCCAGGATCTCCAAGGGGTAAATGAGGAAATGGATCATGGAGAGGTTCTCCGGCGGTTCTATAATCCGATGGTAATGGAGATTCATAGATGCCAGAAACCTATTATCGCTGCTGTTAATGGGGTGGCAGCGGGTGCAGGCATGAGTCTTGCGTTAGCCTGCGATTTTAGGCTCCTTTCTGATAAAGCCAGTTTCATAGAAGCTTTTATTCATGTGGGGCTGGTGCCTGATGCAGGAAACCTGTACTTTTTGCCAAAGCTGATCGGCCATGCTAAAGCGATGGAGCTTGCTGTGTTCGGTGAAAAAATTAATGCAGAGGAAGCCAAAGAACTAGGCCTTGCTACTAAGGTTATTCCTATGGAGCAATGGCAAGCTGAAATCACTGTTTTTGCAGAGAGGCTTGCCAGTATGCCGACGGCAGCCATTGCCTTAATTAAGAAGAATCTGAAAGCGAGCTGGGAATCCACACTGGAAGAAAGTCTGGAAAGAGATGCACAGGGACAGAGGATTGCAGGATTAACTCTTGACCACAAAGAGGGTGTATCGGCATTTTTGCAAAAGCGTAAACCTGTGTTTCAAGGGAAATAGACTTTAAAAGACTATGAAGCTTACCCGTTATATGTTCTTTTCTGCGAGCATCTCTTATCGGGTGCTCGTCTTTTTTTAAACTGAAAGGAGGATTATATCATGAAGAATATAGTCGTGATCGGTTCTGGTGTCATGGGGCGCGGAATCGCTTATGTCAGTGCTGTCGGGGGCTTTCATACAACCCTTGTAGATATCAGCCAGGAGCAATTAATCCGTGCGGAAAAAGAGATTGACAGCATCTTTAAAAAGGGGCTAGCGAGGAATAAACTAACAGCTGCTGATATGGAAGATAGCAAGAACCGGCTAACCTATTCTGTAAGCCTTGCACAGCATGTAAGCGAAGCGGACCTGGTTATTGAGGCAGTGCCTGAAGTGATGGATATAAAGAAAAATATCTTTGAAGTTATCGATCAGCATGCTTCAGAACATTGCTGTTTCGCAACAAACACTTCTACAATGAGTCCAACCGAGATTGGTTCCTTTACCAATCGCCCGGACAAAGTGATTGCCATGCACTTCTTTAATCCCGTCCATAAAATGCCGCTGGTAGAAATTATTAAAGGACTTGAAACGAGCGAAGAAACAGCAAAGACAATAAAACGTGCAGCTGAAAGAATGGGTAAAGAAACAGTAGTCATTAATGAGTTTCCGGGCTTCGTCACAAGCAGGATTAGTGCGCTCGTGGGAAATGAGGCATTTTATATGCTTCAGGAAGGCCTGGGCACACCTGAAGAAATTGATAAAGCTATTAAGCTTGGGCTTAACTATCCAATGGGGCCGTTCGAACTGGGAGACCTTGTCGGACTCGATACGCGCCTGAATAATCTAAAATATCTTCACAGCAAGCTGGGTGAAAAATACCGTCCGGCACCTCTTCTTGAACAATACGTAAAAGCTGGCAGGCTTGGACGCAAAACGCGCAGAGGTGTTTATGATTACACTGCCAGAGAGGAAGTCAGGCAATGAGAAAAGCAGTAATCGTTGATGCTGTCAGGACTCCGATTGGAAGATATAAAGGTGCTTTAAAGGATATTCGTCCCGATGATTTGGGAGCCGCCGTTATTAGCGCTTTGATGGAAAGAAACCCACAGGTGAATCCTGCAGAAATTGAAGAGGTTATCTTGGGAAATGCAAATCAGGCAGGAGAAGATAATCGCAATGTCGCAAGGATGTCAGCACTGCTCGCCGGTTTGCCTGTCGAAGTGGCTGCTTCAACCGTTAATCGGCTTTGCGGATCTGGTCTAGATGCTGTTAATTATGCTGCACGCGCAATTTTGGCGGGAGAAGGTGATATTTTTATCGCTGGAGGGACGGAAAGCATGACCCGTGCGCCATTTGTCATGGCAAAGCCGAGCAGCGAGTTTCCGAGAGGGAATATGGAAATGTTTGATACCACCATAGGCTGGCGATTTACAAACAGCAGACTTGAGGATATGTATGGTGCTGAAAGCATGCCAAAGACAGCAGAGAATGTGGCAGAAAAATATGGTATATCACGTGAAGAGCAGGATTTGTTTGCTCTTGAAAGCCAGAGGAGAGCAAAATCAGCAGTAGAAAACGGCTTATTTGATGATGAAATCATTCCAGTTACATATATGGATAAAAAAGGGAAGGAAATAACGATTTCACATGATGAGCATCCGCGTCCGGAAACAACTTTTCAAAAGCTCTCCAGTTTAAAGCCCATTTTCCAGGGTGGAACTGTCACGGCGGGCAATGCTTCAGGGGTTAACGATGGTGCCTCGGCATTACTGCTGATGTCTGAGGAAAAAGCACGTGAACTGGGAATCAAGCCTCTTGGAACTTATGTTGTCTCCGCAGCAGCAGGTCTTGAGCCGTCGGTTATGGGAGCAGGTCCGATTTATTCTACTCAGAAAGCCTTGAAGAGGGCTGGACTTGCCATGAATGATCTAGACTTAATTGAATTAAATGAAGCCTTTGCTTCTCAATCCCTCGCCTGCATCAAAGAATTGGGCGCTGATCCGGATCGGGTAAATGTAAATGGGGGAGCGATTGCATTTGGCCATCCTCTGGGGGCAAGCGGCGCCCGTATCCTGACAACGTTATTGCATGAGATGAGGCGCAGGAATTCTAAATATGGCCTCGCAACGATGTGTGTTGGGGTTGGGCAGGGAATATCCACCATTGTTGAGCGCTGACCATAGAGATGTTCATCTCTATGGTTTTTAAGATTTTAGGAATAATAAATGATAATTTAGTATGCTAAAAAGTATTTTTCAAAATTGCCTAATTTTAGTACAATAATATATAACATAATTTTTCCGTTCAACCCACATGACGAAATGAGGATGAATGCAAGTTGAATACAAGATCTATGATTTTCACACTTTATGGAGATTATATTACACATTATGGCAGTAAAATTTGGATAGGCAGTCTAATAAAGCTTTTAAGTGAGTTCGGGCACAATGACCAGTCTGTCAGAGCGGCTATTTCAAGAATGAATAAGCAGGGCTGGGTGAGTGCAGAAAAAATAGGCAATAAAAGCTATTATTCCTTATCGCCAAGAGGACAGAAAAGAATTGAGGAAGCTGCTAAGCGTATTTTTAAGTTAAAGCCAGAAGAATGGGATGGTGAGTGGCGCATCCTGATGTATACCATCCCGGAGGAAATACGAAATGTAAGGGATGAGCTGCGTAAGGAGCTTGTATGGAGCGGTTTTGGATCCATGTCCAGCAGCTGCTGGATTTCAGCTAATAATCTTGAAAAACAGGTTTTTGACCTGATTGAGAAATATGATATTGCCAACTATGTTGACTTCTTTATTGCCCGCTATGCTGGTCCGCATAAAAATAAAGAAATAGTAGAGAAAAGCTGGAACCTGACAGAAATTAATGAAAAATATCAGGAGTTTATTTCTCAATACAGCCAGAAATATATTATTGATAAAAATAAAATTTTGAAAGGAAACATGTCTGATGCAGAGTGTTTCGTAGAGAGAACCAAGCTGGTGCATGAATACCGGAAGTTTCTATTTGTGGATCCAGGACTTCCTGAAGAACTTCTTCCGGATAAGTGGCTTGGCAGTCATGCTGCTGCTTTATTTAGTGAGTATTACAAAGAGTTGGCAGAACCCGCATCCAGATTCTTTGAGAGTGTTTTTAAGGAAGGAAATGAACTGAAAAACAGAGATGCCGATTATGACGCATTAAATCATCCCTACATGGTTGAGTAACAAAGCCACCCTGCTGAAGAGAACGCAGGATGGCTCTTTTTTTAACATTTTTTCAATTGTCAAACTATTAAAATTAGTATAACATTATTTTAACGAAGGAGGAATTTAATTGAATAGACTTACCGATATTTTAAATGTTAAATATCCAATTATTCAAGGAGGCATGGGTAATATAAGCAATGCTGTATTAACAGCAGCGGTATCTGAAGCTGGCGGGCTTGGCACAATTGGTGCGGGAACAATGCCTCCTGAGGAGGTAAATAAAATAATAGAGGAGACTAAGAGCTTAACAGATAAGCCCTTTGCCGTAAACATTGCCTTAAGTGTTTCCCCTTATGTTAAGGAAGTCTTATCCCTGGTCATTAAACATAAAATTCCTGCAGTATCCCTTTCTGCCGGAAATCCTGCGCCTTTTATACCCAGGCTGCATGAAAATGGAGTGAAGGTCATTACTGTGGCAGCTTCTGTAAGGCAGGCGCTGAAAGCAGAGGCAGCCGGTGCTGATGTCATTGTGGCGGAAGGGTATGAGGCAGCGGGAATAAATAGTGCTCTTGAAACTACTACACTTGTATTGATCCCTCAAATAGCAGCCAAAGTCTCAGTTCCAGTGGTGGCAGCAGGAGGAATTGGGGATGGTAAAGGGCTTGCTGCCATGCTTGCCCTGGGGGCGAGCGGTGTTCAAATGGGCACAAGATTCATTGCAACCAAAGAGGCTCCCTTTCATCCGCAATATAAAAAGAACATTATTGAAGCATCTGATCATGAAACAGTTGTAGTAGGAAGATCAGTAGGACGGATAAGAAGAGTGCTTTCCACCGGCTATGCCAATAAATTACTGAATTACGAAAAACAGGGCATCTCTTTTGAGGAGTTTAATAAGCTCACTTCTGAAGACTATCATAAAATTGGAGCGATAAAAGGAAACGGTGAGGAAGGTTTTATGAACAGCGGCCAGATAGCCGGCCTGATTGCTGATCTTCCGCCTGTGAAGGAACTTATGGATAAAATGATCGAGGATGCGGATCTTCAGCTTCAATATGCTAAGAAGCTATTAAACTAGCAAGGAGGGATTCAAACACCTGCTTGCTTTTTTGTCGGTTTATTAAATATATCAAATTTTTAGAATATTATTGACACTCAAAGGCTTAGGGTGATAATATAACGATGTATTTACGATAACTAAAGTAAATATCATATAAATGGTAATAACCATTTATTCACTTCATCATGTAAGCGCATACATATTGTAGAAGCTATCAGCCAGCTGATAGTTAATAATGTTTTATAGGGGGTCATATAATGAAAAAATCGTTGAAAGCTTTTTCTTTATTAATGGCTGCAGGCATGCTCGTTTTGAGTGGATGCGGACAGGAGAAATCCAGCAGCTCTTCTTCAGAAGGAAATGAAAAGAAGCAATACACAATTGGCATCTCACAATTTGTCGAACATCCTTCCCTGGATGCAGCGACTGAGGGATTTAAAAAGGCTCTGGATGATGAAGGCTTTAAAGAAGGAGATAATGTAAAATTTGATTTCCAAAATGCTCAGGCTGACATGAACAATACCCAGTCGATTGCCAATAATTTTGTCGGCGATAAAGTGGATATGATCTTTGCAAACGCCACTCCAAGTGCCGTCAGTGCCCTTAATGCGACTAAAGACATTCCAATTCTCTTTACATCTGTTACAGACCCTGTCGGTGCGGGTCTTGTTGAATCATTTGATCAGCCTGGAGACAATATTACAGGAACTACAGATAACCACCCGGAAGGAACTTCAAAAACCATTGATTTTATGATTGATGAAGCAGGTGTTAAAAAAATTGGCATCATCTACAATTCCGGAGAGCAAAATTCCGAGGTTCAGGTTAAACAAGTCAAAGAACTTGCAGAACCAAAAGGTGCAAAGATTGTGGAAGCCTCTGTTTCAACCTCTGCTGAGGTAAAGCAGGCTGCTGACTCACTTGTTGGAAGAGTGGATGCAATCTATATCCCTACGGATAATACAGTAGTATCGGCTCTTGAATCCGTTATCTCAGTCGCTGACAGCAAAAAAATTCCTTTATTCGTTGGAGAGCTGGATTCTATGAAACGCGGAGCTATAGCAGCCAGCGGATTCAACTACTTTGATCTTGGCTATCAGACAGGCAAGATGGCCGCTGAGATTCTTAAAGGAAACAAAAAGCCTTCAGAAATCCCTGTTGAGCTACCTGGAAGCCTGAAACTGGTCATCAATAAAAAAGCAGCTGAAGCGCAGGGCCTTGAAGTAAAAGAGGAATGGGCTGATTTCGCAGAATTTCATGAAGAGTAAAAAAACCTGCCGGCTGGAATTACATAATCTGGCCGGCTGCTTTTTAAGCTAAGCCTAAAAGAATTAAACAAAGGGTGTGATACTTAGTGTTTACAGCGATCTTCGGTGCATTTGAGTCAGGAATTATATACGCGATTATGGCACTTGGAGTATATCTTTCCTTCAGGGTCCTGGATTTTCCGGATTTAACAGTCGATGGGAGTTTTGTGACTGGAGCGGCTGTAGCTGCAACTATGATTGTCAGCGGAGCTAATCCGTTTCTTGCTACAGTAATTGCTTTATTTTCCGGTTTTATTGCCGGCTGCCTGACAGGTATTATTCATACTTTCGGAAAAATTAATGCTCTTTTATCAGGAATCCTGATGATGATTGCTCTATATTCGATAAACCTTCGCATCATGGGGAAATCAAATGTTCCTCTCTTAAATACAGAGACAGCCATGACACATGTAAGAGAGTTTTGGGATAAAACGGGAATCGATTCTTTCTTTAATGCAATCTTGTCCATGATTGGCCTTGGCGACAGTCTTCCGAGGACATGGGGAATTATTCTTTTTATGTTAGCAGTGACATTGGTTATTAAATTTTTGACAGATCGCTTTCTTCAAACTGAAATTGGTTTAGCTTTAAGGGCAACAGGCGACAACAAGAGGATGATCCGCAGTCTTTCGGCCAATACCAATATGATGGTGATTTTAGGGCTGGGCCTTTCCAATGCGATGGTCGCTTTCTCAGGTGCTCTGATTGCCCAGCAGGGCGGATTCGCTGATGTTGGCATGGGGATCGGAATGATTATTATCGGACTGGCGTCAGTTATTATAGGCGAGGCCCTGTTCGGAACAAAAACGATTGCCAGAACGACTTTAGCGGTTATTGGCGGAGCCATTATCTATCGAATCGTGGTTACCATGGCACTAAGGGTAGAGTTCCTTGAGCCGGGTGATATGAAGCTGATTACCGCCACAATCGTCATACTCGCATTAATCATGCCGAAGATCATAGACCGCACCAAGGAAAAGAAGAGGAAAGCTAAACGTCTTGCAGGAAGTATGGATATTAGTGAATTGCCATCAGGCAGAAAGGATGAGGCTGGTGCTGCAATTAAATCAGATTCATAAAGTCTTCAATGAAGGAACACCTGATGAAAAAATCGCACTAGATACAATCAATCTTACATTGAATGAAGGAGACTTTGTCACAGTCATAGGTAGTAATGGGGCAGGGAAATCCACTTTAATGAATATTATCTCGGGCGTGATGATTCCTGATGTTGGGTCTGTTTTTATTGACAGCCAAAATGTCACTGGCATGTCAGAATATAAACGGTCAAAGCTGATAGGCAGGGTTTTTCAGGATCCGATGGCTGGTACTGCCCCGTCCATGACCATAGAAGAAAATCTCGCCATGGCATATTCAAGGAATAAAACAAGAACTTTACGAAAAGGAGTGACGAAAAAGCGAAGAGACTATTTCCGAGAAGTTCTGGAGACCCTGCATCTGGGCCTTGAAAACCGCCTAAATGCCAAGGTTGGTTTATTATCAGGAGGAGAGCGGCAGGCGCTTTCATTGTTAATGGCAACCTTCACAGAGCCCTCCATTCTATTGCTGGATGAACACACAGCAGCTCTGGATCCTGCACGTGCAGAGCTTATTACGAATCTTACAAAAGAAATTGTTCAAAAGTACAATTTAACAACCTTAATGGTCACTCATAATATGCAGCAGGCGCTGGATTTAGGAAACAGGCTGATTATGATGGATAAAGGACAGATTATTCTTGAAGTGGATGAAACACAGAAACAGCACCTGACAATTGAACAGCTATTAAATGAATTTCAGCGAATTCGCGGAACAAAAATGGCAAGTGATCGTGCGCTGCTTTCTTAGAAAAATAAAAAGGATTAGCCAATATGCTGGTTAATCCTTTTTACATGGGATCAAATCAAAAGAATTTTTAAAGTTTTTACAATTTATTGACTATTTATTTAACGTAATGGTATCATATCGTTAAATAAACGTCATACATATTTTATGATCAAAAGGGAGGGATGTTATGAAACCTGGGCTGCAGATTGGGAACCAGGCAGTTATCCATGCAGTGGTTTCTCCTGAGATGTTCGCACAATTTGAAGGCGAGGTCATTCATCCTGTCTATTCAACTGTAACCATGATCTATCACATGGAGCTGGCCTCCCGCCTCCTGATCACTCCTTATTTAGATAAGGATGAAGAAGGGATGGGGGGAGCTGTTTCTGCCAGGCATTTATCACCATCAGCTGAAGGATCCTCCATAGTCATAACAGCTACCGTATCGAAGCTGGAAGGAAATTCAGTTTACTCAAATGTAACAGTTCACAATGGAGAAGTTCTGGCTGGAGAAGGGGAAGTGAAACAGGTTATCTTGAAGAAAAGCAGGATTTCAGAAATGTTAAAGAAAGATTAAAAGAATAGGAATATTAGAGCTCAAAACCATTTTTATTTTCAATATTATTGTAAGCGCTACCATAAATAAAGGGGAGAATGAGATGACAGATATGTTTCAAAAAATTAAAGATCATGAACAAGTTGTTTTCTGCAACGATGAATCTACAGGATTGAAGGCTATTATTGCCATCCACAGCACCAGATTGGGGCCAGCATTAGGTGGCTGCCGTATGTTTCCCTACAACAGTGTAGACGACGCCCTTGAAGATGTTCTCCGATTATCAAAAGGCATGACTTATAAATGCGCTGCTGCCGATTGTGACTTCGGGGGCGGGAAGGCTGTTATTATCGGGGATCCGGCAAAGGATAAAACACCTGAGCTGTTCCGTGCTTTTGGCCAATTTGTGGAATCATTGAACGGACGCTTCTACACTGGCACGGACATGGGAACTACTACGGAAGATTTCGTTCATGCCTTAAAAGAAACGAACTGCATTGTAGGGGTTGATGAGGTTTACGGCGGAAGCGGCGATTCTTCCGTACCAACGGCTCAGGGTGTTATATACGGGCTGCAGGCAACAAATAAAGCACTAAGCGGAACAGATGACCTTTCAGGCAAAAGTTATGCTATTCAGGGGCTGGGCAAGGTTGGATATAAAGTCGCAGAAAGACTGCTGGAAGAAGGGGCAGATTTATTTGTTACAGATATAAGCCAGCAGGCAATCAATCAGCTTCTCAGTAAGGCAAAAGAAATTGGAGCAGGTGTGAAAGTGTTATCAAGCAATGAAATATATGATGCCCCGGCCGATTTTTTTGTTCCATGTGCAATGGGCGGCATCATTAATGATGACACAATTGACCTGCTTAAGGTTAAAGCGGTTGTAGGATCTGCGAATAACCAGCTGATGGATATACACCATGGACAAATTCTTAAAAATAAAGGTATTTTATATGCTCCCGATTATATCGTTAATGCCGGGGGATTAATCCAGGTTGCAGATGAATTATATACACCTAATAAAGAAAGAGTACTCCGCAAAACGAAAGCCATTTATAACTCTCTTCTGAACATCTACGAACATGCTGAAGCAAAAGGTATTACAACAGTTGAAGCATCCAACCAATTCTGTGAAAGCCGAATTGAAGCGCGAACACGCAGAAACAGCTTTTTCTCCCATATGAAACGCCCGAAATGGGCAGTAAGAACCTAATTTTTTTGCTCGGATAACAATATTTTTACAGTATTAAAGTTTAATAAATAATTTACCGGCCAAAGGGTGAGAAGATGGAAAACCACTTTCCGATCAGACAAATAATGGACGAAAATGGAACGATCATCAATTCCGAATATAAAGGAAAAGTAACAGAAAAACTTGTAAAAGAGTTTTATAGACTTATGGTTAGAATCCGTACTTTTGACCGAAAAGCTATTTCACTTCAGCGGCAGGGCAGGATAGGCACCTATGCTCCTTTTGAAGGACAGGAGGCTTCCCAGGTCGGAACGGCTGCTGCCCTGGAGGAGCACGATTGGTTGTTTCCTACCTATCGTGACCACGGAGCAGCTATGATCTTTGGCCACTCCCTGCGTAATATCCTGTTATTTTGGAATGGAAGAAATGAAGGATGTGTGCCGCCTGAGGGAAAGAAAATTTTCCCTCCGGGCATTCCGATCGCGACACAAATTCCCCATGCAGCAGGAGCTGCATTTGCAGAAAGGAAAAAAGGCACGGCCAATGCTGCAATTGCTTATTTTGGTGATGGTGCTACCTCTGAGGGGGATTTTCATGAAGGATTGAATTTCGCAAGCGTATTTAAAGCCCCTGTAGTCTTTTTTAATCAGAATAATCAGTATGCCATTTCTGTTCCTTTTGAGAAGCAGATGAATACCAAAACGATTGCCCAGAAAGCACTGGCATATGATATTCCGGGAGTAAGAGTCGACGGGAATGACGTTTTCATGGTGTATTTTGAAACATTAAAAGCCTTAGCGAGGGCCCGTAAAGGTGAAGGGCCGACCCTGATTGAAGCGGTGACGTGGAGATACGGGGCCCATACTACAGCGGATGATCCATCCAAATACCGAGAACAATCAGAAAGCAATAGCAGAAGACAGGAGAGCGACCCTATTTTAAGACTGGAGCGCTGGATGAAAAATGAAGGAGTATTTGATGAAAGCTGGCAGCAGGCAGCAGAAGAGGAAGCAGCAGCAGAAGTAGATAAAGCTGTTGCAGAAATGGAAGAATTTCCACCTGCAGATCCTGCCGTCATTTTTGACCATGTCTTTGCTGAACCTACATGGCAAATCAAACAGCAGAAAGAAGAATACCTGAAGCTGATTGGAGGCGGCCGATCATGAAAACAGCAGTGGGAGCAAAAACCATGACATTAGTGCAAGCCATTACGGATGCATTAGATACTATGCTGAATGAAAAGGAAGAGGTTTTGCTGCTGGGTGAGGATATCGGGAAGAACGGAGGTGTTTTCCGTGCAACCGATGGTCTTCAGGCTAAGTATGGAGAAGGCCGTGTTATCGATACCCCTTTAAGTGAAGCCGGTTTTGTCGGAGCGGGGATCGGGATGGCTGTTAATGGATTTTTGCCGGTGATTGAAATTCAGTTTCTCGGCTTTATTTATCCTGCATATGAACAAATCATGACCCATGCGTCAAGACTCCGGATGCGGACAATGGGACATTTTACTGTTCCGATGGTTATAAGGGCTCCTTATGGTGCAGGAGTCAGGGCACCAGAAATTCACTGTGATTCAACAGAAGCCATTTTTACTCATATGCCCGGCATCAAAGTCGTCTGTCCATCCAGTCCGTATGACGCCAAGGGACTGCTGATTGCCGCGATTGAGGATCCGGATCCTGTTTTGTTTCTTGAGCCGATGCGCTGCTATCGTTCAGCCAGAGAAGAAGTTCCGGAAGGGAAGTACACTGTTGAAATAGGAAAAGGCAAAAAGCTTATGGATGGAGACGATGTAACGGTCATTACGTGGGGAGCAATGGTCCCGGAGGCTATGAAAGCGGCAAAGCAGATGAGGGAAAATAACATTTATTGTGATGTCATTGATCTAAGAACCCTCTACCCGCTGGATAAAGATGTAATTGCCGAATCTGTGCAAAAGACAGGGCGAACGGTTATTGTGCATGAAGCTCATGCCACCGGGGGAGTTGGAAATGATGTGCTTGCCATCATTAATGATACATCCTTCTTATATCAGAGAGCACCTGCAGAACGGGTTACTGGGTTCGATGCGCCCGTTCCATATTTTGGTTTTGAAGATCACTATCTGCCAACTCCGGCTAGGATTAAGCAGGCAATCGAAAAAGTTATGAAGTTTTAGGAGGGGAAGCCATGGAGGTAAAACTGCACGATATTGGAGAGGGAATGACGGAGGCTGATATAAATTGCTTCCTGGTTAAGCCGGGAGATAGTGTCAAAGCAGATGATCCGCTTGTTGAAGTACAGACTGATAAAATGACTGCTGAAATACCTGCCCCGAAAGCAGGCATTATAAAGGAATTTACCGTGCAGCCTGGCGATACGGTTAAGGTGGGCTCGACCATATTAATTTTAGAAACTGCTGGTGAGGAAGGCGTAAATGAGGTTAATTTCTCTGCTCCTGCTTATTCACAGCCTCCCCAAAAGGAAAAGCAATCGTTTGTAGCATTCAAAGGAAAACGGGTGCTTGCTTCTCCTTTCACAAGAAAAATAGCGCGTGATAATGAAATTGCTATAGAAAAAGTCACGGGGACAGGTCCTGCCGGCCGTGTTTTGGATGAAGACATCTATCAGTACATAGGTGCCCTTCAAGCACCGCCAGCTCATGAGGAACAGGAGCAAGCAGCTTTAAGGGATCCCTTAAAGAACAATGCTGCTGAAAAGGTAGTAGTTCCATTTAGGGGCAGACGGAAGCAGATTGCCAAGAAAATGGCACAATCCTTTTTTACCATTCCCCATTGCACACATTTTGAGGAGATAGATGTAACCGAACTGATTACTTTCAGAGAAGAAATTAAATCTCGAAAACAAAGTATTTCAGCAACAGCCTTTTTCTTGAAGGCTTTGTCGATATGCCTTAAGGAATTTCCTGTGTTCAATGCTGTGCTGCATGAAGAAAAGGAAGAAATACATTTGGCAGGTGAGCATAATATTGGCATTGCGGTTGATACGGAAGAAGGACTAATCGTTCCGGTGGTCAAGCATGTTGAAAATAAGACAATCAGAGACATTCATACAGAAATGAAAAAGCTTACGGAAAAAGCAATGGCAAATAAGCTTTCGGTTAAAGAAATATCCGGCGGGACATTCACGATCAGCAATGTGGGTCCGCTTGGCGGAAGCTTTGGAGCGACACCGATAATTCAGCATCCTCAAACAGCACTGGTATCTTTTCATAAAACAAAAAAGATGCCTGTCGTGACAGATGATGATCAAATAGTGATTCGGTCCATAATGAATATTTCTATGTCTTTTGATCATAGAGTGGCGGACGGTGCAACAGCAGTGCGGTTTACAAACCGGCTGGCTGAATTGATCAAAAATCCGAAAATGCTTGTTCTGGAGATGGTATAAATGGTAGTTGGAGAACTGGCACATGAGCGTGATGTCATCATTATCGGCGGCGGACCTGGAGGTTACCACGCTGCGATTCGTGCTGCCCAGCTTGGACGCAGTGTTACTTTAATTGAAAAAGACCAGCTTGGCGGGATTTGTTTAAATAAAGGCTGCATACCTTCAAAAGTTCTAACACAGGCTGCAGAAAAATTCACTTCAATCCAGGAAGGGGAAAATTGGGGACTTGTAGGAGAAGATATCTCTTTAAACTTAAACAAGCTTCAAGATTATAAGCAGAAGAAAATTGAACAGCTCCGGTCAGGGGTTGAAGCTCTTTGTCATGCTAATAAAATTGAAGTTCTGAATGGTTCGGCATTTTTTTTGTCAGAGGATAAGATTGGCATAGAAAATGGAGATCAATTTGATGTCTATCGATTTCAACATGCCATAATAGCGTCCGGAGGAAGACCGGAAAAGCCTCATTGGACCAAAGAATTAAGTGGTTTAGTATTTGATCAGCATTCAATTTCAGATTTAAGTGAAATACCCGATAAACTAGTAATCTATGGCAGTGATTACATTTCCCTTGAGATAGGTATGGCTTATCAGGCTCTGGGGTCAAATGTGACTCTGATTCTAGATGATGGGAAAGAGGATTTTGACTTTGATCAATCCATTTGCCGGGAATTGAAGAGGATTTTGAAAAAGAAAAAAATAGACATTGTAAGAAATTCGGAAGTATCGGAACTGCAGCATATTGAAGGAATGTTAACAATAACTTTAAAGAGAAAAGATAAAAGTGAAACCATTTCAGGCACACATTTATTTGTTTCCTCTTCCATTAGACCAAATACTGACCAGCTGGGGCTTTCCCGTATAGGGGTGGAACAATGTGAAGCAGGGTTTATAAGGGTTGACTGCCAAAGCCGGACAACACAAAAACATATTTTCGCAGTCGGTGATGTAACAGAAGGTCCTGCACTTGCTGTAAAAGCTATTAAACAAGGAAAAGCAGCGGCAGAAGCAATTGCGGGAATTAAATCTGAATCAGATTTCCATTTCATACCGATTGCAGCACATACACAGCCTCCGATTGCAAGTGCAGGGTTAACGGAGCAGGAAGCCGTTAACCTGGGCTATGACATTGAAATTGGAGTATCATCATTGTCTGCCAATGGATTCAGCACCTTGAGCGGGAAAAAAGAAGGATTTATTAAAGTGATCAGCTGCCGGGAAAAACAAGTTCTTCTGGGTATCCACATGGTGGGATCCGGAGCGATTGAACTCATTTCATCCGGAATTACTGCATTGGAAATGGGGGCAAGGGAAGAGGATTTAATTTTCCCAAACTATCCTCATCCAAGTGTGAATGAAGGTTTGCTTGAAGCTGTAGAGGCTGTACGGAACAGGGCAATCCACATTCCCCCAACTAGCAAAAAAACGCAAAAAGTAAAAGTATAAATTACTTTAATGCAGAAGTGCATTATAGCTTTAACTTGAACTCTTGAGAACATATATATGTTTCCTATATGATGAATTCAAAATATTAATAATATTAAAAACGGAGGGGTAAGCATGCAAGATGAAAAATTGTTAAATGAACAAAAAACAGCCGATTTCTTTCCAGTGAAGGAGGTAGATTATTTAGAAATATACTCAGGTAATGCAAAACAGTCCTGCCATTATTTCTGCACAGCTTTCGGCTTTAAGCCAGTTGCTTATTCCGGCCTTGAAACCGGCAATCGGGAAACAGTGTCTTATGTTCTTCAGCAGAGAAAGATTCGCCTGGTGATCACGGGGACGTTGAATGATAGTTCCAGAGTTTCACATTTTATCAAAAAGCATGGAGATGGAGTAAAAGACATAGCTTTAGCTGTTGACGATGTTGAAAAGGCATACAAAGCGGCAGTTGAAAGAGGTGCAATCGAAATACAGCCTCCAGCGGAAATAAAGGATGAACACGGCACAGTGAAAAAGGCTGTAATTGGTACATATGGAGATACCATTCACACACTTGTTGAACGAAATAACTATAAAGGGGTCTTCATGCCAGGCTTTGAGCCATATCAGACTGAAGTGCCGTTTGAGGATGCAGGATTTATCGGAATCGACCATGTTGTTGGTAATGTAGAGAGAATGGAAGAATGGGTAAATTATTATGCAAATGTAATGGGCTTCAAGGAAATGAAGCACTTCACAGATAAAGATATTACAACAGAATATTCCGCACTGATGTCCAAGGTGATGCATAATGGCGGCCGGATTAAGTTCCCGATTAACGAGCCGGCAGAAGGAAAACGGAAATCGCAGATTGAAGAATACCTTGAATACTACAATGGGCCTGGAGTCCAGCACCTGGCCATTTTGACAGAAGATATTGTCAGCACTGTCAGCATCCTCCGCAAAAACGGGGTGGAATTTTTAAGCACTCCTGATTCCTATTATGAAATGCTATCTGAGCGAGTGGGGAAGATTGACGAAGAAATTGGCAAATTAAAGGAATTAAATATTCTCGTTGACCGTGATGATGAAGGATATCTGCTTCAAATTTTCACAAAACCAATCGTAGACCGTCCGACCCTATTCATTGAAGTCATTCAGCGTAAAGGTGCCAGAGGATTTGGTGAAGGCAACTTTAAAGCACTCTTTGAATCTATCGAACGTGAGCAGGAAAGACGGGGGAATTTATAACTTTCAGCTTAAAAGGGAGAATTGCTTTCTCCCTTTTTTAATAATTAAAGAAGGAGGCGATGCAGATGGCTAAAATCCAGACAAAAAGCGCTTTAGAGAAAATTATCTCTTATCCGCTGGGCAGTTCACCGGAAGAGATTAAAGAGAAGTACAATTTAATGGCTGTCCGGAAAATGTCTGATAATGAAAATGTATATGGCTGTTCACCTGAAGTCAGGAACAATATCAGTAAAGCAATGAACAGTCTATACTTTTACCCGGATGGCACTGTTTCCCTGCTTAAACGCAAATTGGCCGGATTCTACAATGTTAGGGAAGATAATTTTCTGGTCAGCAATGGTTCAGAAGAGATCATCCGGCTATTGACTAGAGCTTACATAAGTCCTGGAGATGAAGCTGTTATGGCACAGAATACATTTCCGCGATATGAAACAAACGTCGTGATAGAAGGCGGCATTGCCATAACTGTACCGCTTCAAAACGGAACTCATAATCTGAATGCCATGTATGAGAAGATTAACGAAAAAACCAAAATGGTATTTGTCTGCAATCCAAACAACCCTACAGGAACTATTGTCGGCAAATCAGAACTGCTGCAGTTCATTGAAAATGTTCCTCCCAATATCCTGATTATTCTTGATGAAGCATACTATGAATATGTGAATTCCAAGGATTATCCAGATTCTATACCGCTTCTTAAACAGAAGCCTAACTTAATCATTCTAAGAACTTTTTCAAAAATCTACGGCCTTGCAGGGCTCCGTGTCGGCTATGGAATCATGCATAAGGAGATCGTGAATGACCTTCATAAGGTAAAGGATGTTTTTAATGTCAACCACCTGGCGCAGGCTGCCGCTGCTGCAGCGTTAAATGATCAGGAATTTATCAGGGACTGTGCTGAAAAAAATGCACAGGAAATGGAATATGTGTGCAAAGAACTAAAGGAATTACACGTCGGCTATTTTCCTTCCCAAACCAATTTTATTTATATTTTCAGCCAGCATCCTATTGCAGACAACTTGATTGCCAATGGCCTGGTAGTCCGAAAAATGAAGCTTGAAGGGTATCCTGATGCCTTTCGAATGACTTTAGGAACAAGGGAAGATAATGAAGCCGCATTAGCTGTAATAAAAAAACTCTTGAATGAAGAGGCGGTGTAGAGCATATGGAATTAAATCCGCAGAGTCTTGAATGGAAGGACGCATATAAGCTGATGGTAGGCTCCATTCTGCCTCGTCCCATTGCGTTTGTTACTACTATAGATACAGATGGAAATGTCAATGCAGCTCCATTTAGCTTTTTTACTGCCATATGTGCAGATCCGATGCTTATTTGCTTTTCACCGATGCGAAGAGGGTCTGATGGCTCTAAGAAAGATACGCTTGCTAATATTGAAGCCACTAAGGAATTCGTTATTAACATAGTCAGTGAAGAATTTACTGAAAAAATGAATATATGTGCTGCAGATTATCCGGCTGGTACAGACGAACTGGCCGAAGCTGGTCTTGAAAAGGAAAAAAGTGCCGCTGTTAAGCCTCCTCGGGTAAAAGAATCAAAAGTCCATCTGGAATGCAGTCTTTACCAGGTACTTCACTTTGGAGAACATCCTGGTTCCGGAAGTCTCGTTATTGGAAAAGTGGAGCATGTGCATGTTGCGGAAGAGCTTTATGAAAATGGAAGGATTAATTCTGAAAAGCTGAAGCCTGTTGGCCGGATGGCAGGACATATTTACACGAGGCCAATGACTGATGTATTTGAATTGATCCGAAAAACGGACCCAAGGTGATACTATGAAATTCATAACCTTTCAAAAACCTGATGGATCCATAAGAGCTGGCTGGCTGAAGAATGAGGAGTATGCGGTCGATATGCATGAAGCCACCAATGGTGTTCTTCCAAAAACAATGCTTGATTTTCTTGAAAATCATGAGTTTTTTATGGAATACCTATCATCAAGCTCTAAACTGAAGAATACTGATAGAGGAGTTTATCCTTTATCTGACGTTAAATTAATGGCACCACTGCCAAATCCAAAAAGCTTTCGGGATTTCTATGCTTTCGAAGAACACGTAAAAACGGCAAGAGCCAACCGCGGACTTGATATGATTCCCGAATGGTATGAAATCCCTGTATTTTATTTTTCTAACCATCTGAGCATTAAGGGGCCGAATGAAGAGATTTCGCCTCCTAAGGATTGCCAATGGCTTGATTACGAACTCGAAATTGCCTGTATCATCGGTAAAGAAGGAAAGGATATAAAAGCTGGTGAAGCAGATGATTATATTTTCGGATATTGCATCTTAAATGACTGGAGTGCAAGAGATATTCAGCGAAAAGAAATGAAGGTAGGCCTTGGTCCAGCTAAAGGGAAAGATTTTGCCTCATCAATCGGACCGTATATCGTGACAAAGGATGAGCTTGAGAATTTCCGTGTTGAAAATGGGTATGATTTTCTCATGACCGCTAAAGTTAATGGAACTCTTTTATCAGAGGGGAATATGCAGGATATCTATTATTCCTTTTATGAAATGATTGAACGGGCTTCTGACGGTGTAACCCTCTGCCCAGGTGAAATGATCGGCTCTGGAACAGTAGGAAGCGGCTGCATACTTGAGCTTGGCACTGATGTTCACCGCTGGCTGAAGCCGGGAGATGAAGTTGAGCTTGAGATTGCCAATCTCGGAATTTTAAAAAATCGCATAGCAAATGAGTGAGGTGGAAATATGTTTTATCGCCAAATGGGGAGAATTCCGCACAAACGCCATACGACATTTAAAAAATCGGATGGAACCTTATTCAGGGAACAGGTAATGGGGACAAAAGGTTTTTCCGGCACCCAATCGATTCTTTATCATCACTATATGCCGACAGAAGTAGCACGAACAGAGCTGATGGGAAAATATGTTCCTGAGTATGAAGATCAGGACAGCTTAAAGCATAGGCATTTGTTTACAGATCAAATTGAAAAAAAAGGGGATGCACTGTCAGCAAGGGAATATCTGCTCGGGAATGATGACCTTTTAATAGGCACCATTAATATTACAGAGCCGATGAAAAGCTTTTACCGGAATGGCGATGGGGATGAGATGCTCTATATTCACTATGGAACAGGTAAAATTGAGACTATGTTCGGAACTTTAACCTATCGGCCAGGAGATTATGTCATTATTCCTATCGGCACTATTTATCGGGTGATTCCGGACAAAGAGCAGCTGACTAAAGTGCTCCTGGTGGAGTCATTCAGCCAAATTACAACTCCTAGAAGATATCGGAATGAGTATGGGCAGCTGCTTGAACATAGTCCATTCTGTGAACGGGATATCCGGGGACCGGAGAAACTGGAAACATATAATCAAAGAGGAGAATATGAAGTTATCACGAAAACCAGGGGATACTTGCATTCTCACATTCTAAACCACCATCCTCTTGATGTGGAGGGCTGGGACGGTTATTTGTATCCATGGGTCTTTAATATAGAAGACTTTGAACCGATTACCGGAAGGGTGCATCAGCCTCCGCCGGTTCATCAGACATTTGAAGGACATAACTTTGTTGTGTGTTCCTTTGTTCCCAGATTATATGATTACCATCCGGATGCCATTCCTGCCCCTTACTATCACAGCAATGTGAACAGTGATGAGCTTCTATATTATGTGGAAGGCAATTTCATGAGCAGGAAAGGGATTAGAGAAGGATCCATTACGCTTCATCCAAGTGGTATTCCACATGGGCCTCACCCCGGAAAAACAGAAGCCAGCATCGGGAAAAAGGAAACACTTGAGCTTGCTGTTATGATTGATACATTTAAGCCATTAAAACTGGTGAAAAACGCTAAACTAATTGAAGATGAAAATTACATGTTTACATGGGTTGAATAGAAAAAAGCACTTTCCTTTTGGAGAGTGCTTTTTAGCTTGCGTTTTGCCATATAATGGCCAGAGTCCCTTCACCGGCATGGGCAGCGATAGTGGAGCTAATATCACCAATGAAAATATCGAGGCGCGGAAAATGAAATTGTATTTGTTCAGCCAGTTCCTCCGCTTTGTCGGGTGCATTTCCATGCATGATTTGAACCTGAGGAATGGTATGGTTTTCATATGAATTCTCAAGCAATTCTATCATTCTCTTAATTGCTTTATTTTCTGAACGAACTTTATCAAACAGTTCAAACTCCCCGTGCTGGTTAATGCGGATAATGGGCTTTATATTTAATATGCTTCCAAGCAGGTATTGTGTTCCTGACATCCTGCCGCCTTTATAAAATTGCTCAAGGCTTCCCAGCAATATATAGTTCTCGGATTTGTCTGTCTCACTTTGCAGAATATCAGCAATTTTATGCTCCGGCATATCATTTTCAGCAAGCTTTAATCCTTTATTGATCAATGATGTAATGGCAAAAGACATACATTTGGAATCGACTGTGAAGATAGGGAAACCTGCCAATTCTGCTCCCGTTATACAGCTATTTAACGTGCCGCTTAGCCTGCTGGATACATGAACAGCAACAGCAGCATTATATTCAGGCTTCAATGATTCAAAAAGTTCAGCAAATTTTCCTGCCGAGGGCTGTGAAGTTTTAGGAACTTCTTTCCCATTCCGAATCCGGCTGTACAGCTGATCAGTATTTAAATCGATGCCATCTTCGAAGGACTCCTCACCGAATATAATGGAAAGAGGAACCACATAAACGTCAGGATGATCCAGCAGCTCCTTAGTAACATAGGCTGTGCTGTCAGTGATCCAGGCAATTTTCTTTTTTGTCATAGATGTTTTAATTCCTTTGTCTATTATTTTAGAATAAAATGAACCGCTTCCATTATTGAAAACTCCCTCATTATACATGAACAGACCATTACCTGTATTGCTTTTTTGTGATCCATTAATAGGAAAAATGCCGAGTATATCAGTTACACCTCTATATCGAGCATATATAGGTAAATAAGAATCTTTTTGAACAATATTTAAACCTGGTAAAAAGGGCTCCTGAAATGAAAACTCCCCTGCGTGGCAGGGGAGTATGATTTATTGACCTATAACATTTAAACTGTAAATTGAAATTAAAAAACTTTCGTAGTCCAATCCTCACAATTCCAGATATCGGTCGCAATTTCCCGATAGAAATCTGGTTCGTGGGATACCATCAGGATACTTCCGCGATATGCCTTTAAAGCACGCTTTAATTCTTCTTTTGCATCCACATCCAAGTGGTTGGTAGGTTCGTCCAGAATTAATAAATTCGTTTCTGTATTTAAAATTTTACACAATCGAACTTTTGCTTTTTCGCCGCCTGAAAGGACTTCCACTTTACTTTCAATATGTTTCGTCGTTAGTCCGCACTTTGCAAGAGCAGCACGAACTTCAGCCTGATTCATACTTGGAAACTCGCTCCAGATTTCTTCAATACAAGTGTTGTAGTTAGACTCTTTAACTTCCTGCTCGAAATAACCGATGTATTGATATTCACCGCGCTCCACTTTCCCCGAAATAGGATTGATCAATCCGAGGATACTTTTTAAAAGAGTAGACTTACCAATACCGTTAGCACCAACGAATGCAATTTTTTGTCCGCGTTCCATTTTCAAATTAAGAGGGCGGGAAAGAGGTTCATTGTATCCAATAACAAGATCTTCAGTCGTGAAAATCCATCTGCTGGCTGCACGAGCTTCTTTGAAATGAAACTCCGGCTTCGGCTTTTCTCTCCCCAATTCAATAATTTCCATCTTGTCGAGCTTCTTTTGACGGGACATCGCCATATTACGAGTTGCAACACTTGCCTTGTTGCGGGCAACGAAATCCTTTAAATTGGCAATTTCTTGTTGTTGACGCTTGTATGCAGCCTCCAGCTGCTGCTTTTTCATTTCATATACATTTAAGAAGTTATCATAGTCGCCAACATAGCGATTCAATTCCTGATTTTCCATGTGATAGATCAAGTTAACAACGCTGTTTAAGAATGGAATATCATGAGAAATTAAGATAAATGCATTCTCATATTCCTGTAAATAGCGCTTCAGCCATTCGATATGCTGTTCATCTAAATAGTTTGTAGGCTCATCCAGTAATAGGATTTCAGGCTTTTCCAGCAAAAGCTTAGCCAGTAAAACCTTGGTACGCTGTCCGCCGCTAAGATCATCGATATCACGATCAAGTCCTACGTCGTCTAGTCCGAGGCCGCGGGCAACTTCCTCAACTTTTGAATTAATTTGATAGAAATCATTACTATCTAAAGTTTCTTGCAGCTCTCCAACTTCTGCGAGTAATGCATCGATATCTGCACCCTCATCACCCATTTTTGCATAAAGTTCATTGATTTCTGCTTCAGCATCAAAAAGATATTGAAACGCAGTGCTCAAAGCCTCACGCATCGTAGTGCCTTTTTTCAGGACAGCATGCTGATCTAAATATCCAACACGAACTTTTCGTGACCACTCCACTTTGCCCTCGTCAGGCTGCAGCTTACCGGTAACAATATTCATGAAGGTAGACTTACCCTCACCATTTGCCCCTACCAGTCCAACATGCTCACCTTTTAAAAGCCGAAAAGACACATCATTGAAAATCGCACGATCACCAAAACCGTGGCTTAAATTTTGTACATTTAATACGCTCATTTTTTTACCCCTTATCTAATATTCCATGTGGATATCTTACTAGATTTAGACTGTTTTTTCTATCTAAAGTTATATCTTGTGATAAATCCACTTCAATTTCTGGAATAAAAATGAAGTTTGTTCAATCTTAATAAGATCTATATTAATGCTGAATATTGATTTTATGGCAATAAAATAGCCGAGAAGAATCCTGCTAAACTTAGGGAATCCAAATAATTCCATGCAATAAAACGGAATTTACAAATCAGGGAACGGTGATTGGTCGTTTTTATATCCTCGCATCATTCTTAGCGGCTCTTTGTTAAAAGATATTTGTTTTTTTGTTTATGAATTGGGCCTGTTGAATTCCGCTCCAGGCACTTGCTTTCCGCGGAGAGGAATGCGAGCCTCCTCGGCTTCGCATGCGGGGGCTCACACTCCCTCTCCTCCCGCAGGACATTGAATAAGCTCCTTCGAATGAACACCGCACGAAGAAAATGCGTCAGCATTTTCGAGGATCAAATGCCCACAGCGAAGATCAACCCAGCAAATTATACAAAGTTATGATAAAACAACAAACTTTACGATAAAAGTCTTCTTAATTTATTTAACCACAGAAAAAAGCCATCATTATCATAATCATAAAGATTTATGATATCGTCCGTTTATTGCTGCTGATTCATTATTCCTCCTCTTAACTGAAATGGGCAGGGGACAAACCAGACTTGATCCATGATAACATGGGACTAATCAGGATGGCTATGGCGGAAGGAGTGTTGGGGATCAGCAAGCAGGTGGGACAATAACACCTTCACCTAAAAAA
>NZ_JCAXER010000038.1:0-42832 GCF_059758675.1 Cytobacillus sp. GQ23 | reverse complement strand
GCGCCTTAAATGATAGGCGCTTTTTTCTATAGCTATCAGTTTCATATGGAACGCGCATAGATTTCGACACGCACTAAAGGAATGAAAGCGCTACAAACCCTAGAATCGCCGACCATGCCACGCCAAACCCAAAGTCCAGCATTCAAGTGTATCAGTACTTTTGGACACAGAAAATGAGCTGACTCATCACTGAGCCAGCTCTTTATTTCTATTTGATTATGTGCCAGATCCATTTCAGGAGCCGCTCGAGCCTTGAGTGCCGCTGCCAGTGCCGTTTCCGTCAGTGTCAGTGCCTCCAGCACCCGTTCCGGTTTCTTCTCCGGTATCGCCATCACCGGTACCGTCACCTTCACCGCCACCATCACCGTTTTCTTCACCATCTCCGGAACCATTTCCGGAGCCTTCACCATTTCCATTTTCATTTCCATTTTCATTTCCATTTCCAGAACCGTCGCCATCCTGGTTTCCGTCCTGGCCATCTTCACCATTTTGCCCTTCCTGGCCTTCCTGTTCTTCTTCGCCAGTTCCATCCTGCTCTTCACCTTCAGTTTCATCTTCTTCGATGATGCTTGAGTCAGGAACTTGTACTTTTACAGAAGCAGGGTCACTTTGCTGATCACCTTTAAATGCTGTTACTTTAAAGGTATACACAGCTCCTGGCTGAGGGTTGGCAATTTTTAAGCCTTTATCCGCAGTAACGCTAAGCTGCTGATCTCCGCCTTCATTTACGGATACAGTTACTTCAAATTGTGTGCCTTCTGCGTCTTCAGGGTAATTCCACGATAATGAGATCTCATTTGCCTCCTGGTCAAAGTTCGCTGACAGGCCAGAAGGGGAGTCCAGTTTATCAAATTTCTGTGACACTTGTGTAGGAGCATTGCCCTTTACAGCATACTCATAAATGATTTGTTCCTTAGGCGTGAACTGGCTTGCCAATTTGGCAGGATTGCTGCCTTTCTCAATGGCTACCTTCTCTACAGAGTTCGGTACCTTGAAATCTTCTGTTTCCTTTCCTTCTGATACATGCGCCATTAAGCTGCTGAAAAGCTTTTGCGCAATTTTTTGCTCATCGCCTGCCGGTATATAACTTTTTCTATCCTGATAGCCAGTCCAGACAGCTGCTGTATAGTTAGTTGTATAGCCAGCGAACCAGGCATCAGGCACGGAGCCTTGAGGTATACCATATGTTTGTTCTTCGTCAGCGGTGTAGTTTGTAGTTCCTGTTTTTCCTGCTACAGGCAAGCCTGGAACATCAGCCAGACGGCCAGTTCCGTAAGAGGATTTAACAGCACTTTTGAGCATGTCACTGATCATAAATGCTGTATAGTCCTTCATGACTACTTCAGATTCAGGTTTTAAATCAAGCTTCGTGCCGTCACGCATTTCAATTTGCTTGATGGCATGCGGTTCAGTGTAGAAGCCATTGTTTCCAAATGCACTGTATGCACCGGCTACCTGAAGAGAAGAAACCTCAAAAGCGCCGATAGAATAGGACTCATACATCTCTTCCATTGGTATTCCTAATTTTTTGGTGAATTCCAATGATTTATCTGTTCCAACTTCCTGAAGTGTTTTTAAAGCCGGAATGTTGCGTGAGCGGGCAAGGGCCTCGCGCATTGACATAGGGCCCATATGTTTTCCATCCCAGTTATTGATTTTTGTGCCTCCGGAATATGTGTGAGGCTCATCAACAATGGTCTGGTAAGTTCCCCATTTTAGATATTCGATTGCTGGTCCGTAATCGACAATTGGTTTAAAGGTCGAACCGGCATGTCTTTTTTGGTCCACGGCAAAGTTAAAGCCGCGTTTTACTTCCTGATTGCGTCCTCCGCCGATTGCTCTGATTTCCCCCGTTTTTGTATCAAGAAGGGTAATTCCCGCCTGAAACTTCTCATCAGGATAGGCTACTGCTGCATCCGTATTTAAAATGTTTTCAACATGCTTTTGTGCATCCGGATCCAGAGTCGTATAAATTTTCAGCCCATCGGAATATGGATTAAGATCCGGGTATTTTTTTTCAACTTCATCCAAAACAACATCGATGAAAGAATCATATTTAGATTCATTTGTTTCTCTATTTTCTTCAGCCACAAGGGTAGATTCCACAGGAACCTTTTTCGCTGCTTCCATTTCTTCTTTTGAAATGAAACCATGCTGATTCATCAAGGAAAGAACAATATTTCTCCGTTTCTCCGCTTTGTCAGGATGCTTAAACGGATTATAATTGTTAGGGCTTTGCGGCATGCCAGCTAAGAGGGCAGCTTCATGGAGCTCCAGCTCGCTAAGTTCCTTGCCAAAGAAGATTTTTGATGCCGTTAAAACACCATGCCCTTCAGACATATAAATCTTGTTCACATACATTTCGAAGATTTCCTGTTTTGTATACTTGCGTTCAAGCTGGAAGGCAAGCCAGGCTTCCTGGGCCTTTCTGCTAAGGGTTTTTTCATTATTCAGGAAGGAGTTTTTTACTACCTGCTGAGTAATCGTACTTGCCCCTTCAGAACCAAATCCTCGGGTAACGTTGGCAATTACTGCTCCGCCCAATCGAATTAAGTCCATTCCGTTATGTTTGTAAAAGCGGACATCCTCAGTTGCCAAAAAGGCTTCTTCCACAAGTTTTGGTATATCTTCATAAGCGACGTAATCACGGTTTTCCGAGCCTACATCAGTAATGAATTCGCCCTCCATATCGTAGATCTGAGAAGATATTGGATCTTTAAGCAATTTTTCATCAAGTTTAGGTGTATCTTTCACCATAAAAGCAAAAGCGCCTGCTCCTAAAATCATTCCAGCAATACCAAGGGCAATCAATATAAGGAAAATGCGTTTAAAAGTGCCTGAACCTTTTTTCTTACCCTTATTTTTAGGCTTCGATTGCTGTCTTCGGCGCTCCTCCCTTGTCTGATATTTTTCTGTCATATCTATGTTCATCCTTTCTAACAATGGAACTTTAAATTAATTATTTAAGGGTATAAAGATAATCTATTATCTTAATATAGTCAATTCTGGGCTGAAATCCAAGCGGAATGTAATGACCATTCTTTTCAATTTCATCCTTGGTGATTGACTTTCTTCCCCCACTCTTCATCCTCTCCCAGTATGTGAGTAAATGAAGGGCCTCTAACAGGTAAACCTCTTCGGTAGCCGAGAAGCGGAGGAGAACAAAGCAAATTCCTTGCTGGGCTAATACTTGCTCCATGTGTTTTACCTGGTGCTCATGAAAATTCTTTAAAGGGAAGGAGGTTGTATTCTGGGTTTCTTTTGCTTCAAAATCAATATATCTTCCTTTATAGACACCGTTATAATCAGTTGTTGATGCTTGTTTGAAATATGCTTCTTTAATGACTGCTGCACTTCTTTTTGGATAATCGACCTGTACAATTTGAACAGGAGTGGGCTTTTTATGAATAGTTGCTATTCCATGTTCCAAATAGAATTCATTGGTTTCATTTATATCTTCCTCCAGTGTCATTCCGCGATTGCTGTATGTCCATTTCTTCTCTGGAGTTAGTTTTTTGGCACTATTAGCAGGCGGGGTATATCTCCTGCCATTTGGATAGTGGAAATTCATGCATTCACCTCGTTTTCAGCTACTCCCTATGATAACAAAAGTAAGCGTGATTTGGTTGAATAAAAAGTTCTAAATAACAAAGTATATAGGAAACTCCAGTTAAGTATTATTCCGGTTTTACCTAAATGCCTGCAGGCCAAATTATAGAACATTCATTTTATGAGGTGAATTGCGGTGTTTCTTTCTGGGAAATTTCTGTACAGTCATGAAAAAAAGGAACAGGCAATAAAGGATCATATTATGAAAATGACAGCAAAATATAACCTGGACAATATCTCCAGAACGGAAGCTTATTTTCAGTTTTATCAAAAACATCCTGAAATACGCTGGGCATTCCTGGCCTCCATGGTGTCCCGAAATGCCGGCTGGAATATGTGCGATCTTGAAGGGAGCTGTTTTCCTAAATTAATAGGAAAGAAATTCAGGGATATGCTTTATATAACATATGAAAGGGCTAATTGGCTGATTTTTCAAGATGCATTTCCCCAGCTGCTTCTCTATCATTATTCGACGAAACTAAATAGGCCAATGTTTCACTTATTAAAAACTTTTCATGTATCGGCGTTTATGGGGCAGGAGTGGCTTCATTTCTGGAGAAACAGAAATAAAAAGAGATTAATGATTTCACTGATTATCAACGAACAAAATGTCATCCAAGAGCCTGTAATGGAGCATTCTATTTATAAAAATAAAGTTTTTCATACATTGCTCTTTTCCTTTCAGGATTATCTTCATTTTAGTTCTGTCATCTTCCCTACCTGTAAAGGGGAATTATACGGTGCGAGTGTTAATGGTTTCCGCTCGGTCTCTAAAAGAATTGACCTTGGAAAAAGGCTGGCAGAAATATTATTTGACACAAATTATTATGAGGACGTGTATGAATTTGCATCACGCACAATTCATACTGGGTCAAGGTATGATTATGAGAAATACTTTAAGGGAAAAAAACGGAGAACTACCCCTTTCTTACGCTGTACATACCCGATAATCACTCATCACATACATCAATTTCCTGATTGGTCTGTCAATAAACGCATAAAAAGGAAATGGGCATCAGAATCGGTTGTCATTAAACATCCCGTCCATATTACAAAATGGTATTTGCATAAACAGGACCAGCTTCAAACTGCTGCCAAGCTGGGAAAAATATTTCGCTCCATTTGTTAGGAGAAAATAAATGCAAAAAAAAGCAAGGGATCCCTTGCTTTTTCATGTTATGTTGAAGGGCGGTCAGGACCTTCAAGCTTCTTATTGCCATAGCCAGTTTTTGTTTCTTCCAGCTTTTTGGGCTGTACATTATTTTGTTTTTCTTGTTTTCTTGCCATAACATAACACCTCCGTTCATTAGTTTGTTCAATGATGTTATTTTCATTCTTCGGAGGCTGTCGAAACCTTGCCGCTGCCATGCAAATAAGTACTTTCTTTGGCGAATCCCTTCTAGTTTTGTCATGCATGAAGGATACCTTAGGGGAAAATAGAATTTATGTAGGCACAAAGCAAATTTTCACTGTATCCTTCATTATTCATGGCAGAAAGCAAGGAGAAAATGAAATCGGGAGGTTTTTTGAATGCAGGGAAAAACGGTAGAAAAAGAAGAATTGCTGGCCATGCTTTCAGACATATACGATCAGCTTGAAGAGCTTGAAAATGTACTGGAGTCTAATTTGTCTGGACTCCGCCAGGATTGGTATTATGAACAGTCAGAAAATATAGAGGCTTGTGAAAGCAGGCTGGAAGCAATCGAAGAAGATATGACGGTAATCATGTCTGAGGCAGAAAATATAGAAAGTGCAAAAAGATCAGCACGCATGAAGCTTGAACTCGGTTTCTAAGTGGATTAGAATAGCAGTATCCTTCAGCAGCTAAATTGATTGGCTGCTTTTATTTTAAGGCTGTTTTTCCAGAAGTTAGTTGCTTTTTCATAACCTAGTTTAATTTGCTGAGTTGATCTTCGCTGTGGGCACCTGATCCTCGAAGATGCTGACGCATTCCTCCCCGCGGGTTCGCTGCAATCAACGGGCAGAATTCATAAACAAAAAAACAATCGTTTAGAAAAAAGACTATTTTTAATAAAGTGTATAAACTGAAGGTAGATAACTATTTAGCTTCAGGCGCCTTCCGCTTATCTAAATGGAGTTGATTCCCGTGGTACAAGAAAATTCCCTGCTGCGTATGACAGAAATGCTGCTTGAATATGTGGAGATCTCAGACAGCAGGTATAAAAAGGTTAAGGAGACAGGCAAGAAGGGTGATTTTTATAATGAAGTCAAACCTTTTGCTGATGAGGTTAAATCCATAAATGACAGATGGAAAGAAGAAGCCCGGAAGTGGATTAGCATCCATAAACCGCGGAATCTATATTCTCAGCAAATCGATTCTGCTGCTGAACATATTGAAATGGTTTCCATTCAGTCGTTTTTTCCTGACGCAAGCAGAACCAGATTTATTAATTATGTTAATTCAGCCGTGTATGTATTAAAGCAGCTGATAATATTACTAAGAGAAGAAAAAAAGGGAACCTGAACGAGGTTCCCTTTTTTCATTGAATACTATGCATTTACTGAATCCTGGAGGGTGTTATCTTTGTAGCTTTCCGGAACGGCCGCTCCTTGAGCTTCAAGCTCACGAACGAGATTTCGATAATCTGTACTGGAAATTTCATTATGGATATAGGCTTTTTTTGCAAAATCCAATAATTCATTAACATTTTCAGGAGTATACTCCCGCAGCTGATGAAACTTCTTTTGTAGTTCGTGAACATTCATGATATTGCCTCCTCTAAAAATAGATTCGCGGAGAAATTTCTTCCCCGCATTCAGGTAAATGAAAATAGCGGACAAGAAACAATTTGTTTTTTATATCCTAACATATAATTTTATTTTTCATCGTTTTTAAAAAAATCAAACTTCCGACATTATTCTTCATAGTTAGACAAAAGTGGGAAGCGCTTCCTTTTTTGCCCCTATTTAACTTCTTTCACGTTCTGGGCATTTCATTCATATATTATATTGGTGATAATAAGGAGGGAATTGCCTGATATTATTGCTAATATACTTATCTTTTTGAATGGGGAGGATGTTTGCCCATGTTTGGCCGAGTAATGAATAAAACGAGTCATGTGCAGCCATACGGCCATTTAAACCCAAATGTATACGTTCATCCATTTTATATGGGGACCAATGACCAATATTATATGAGGCAGCAGCCAGTGCAGAATTATAACCATGCTGCCGGACAGTATAATTCTTATTATTCGCCATTTAATATGGAGTACCAGCACCCGCAGCAATTGGCAGGAATGCAGCAAAGTTATCCGCATCAGGCCTATCCGCAGCAACATTTTGATCCTGCATATTACTCACATACAGGTTCAAAGAATGCAGGAATATTTCAAAACCCGTTAGAATCTGAAGATTATTATGGACATCAGCCAAGCAAGCCGGCTGCTCCGCAAATGCCATATATGAATCCATACCCAAAGCAATCCTTCATCCAAAAACAGCCATCCGGCGTGCAAAGCATTATGAATTCATTTAAAGCCCAGGATGGCTCGCTTGATATCAACAAAATGGTGGACACAGCAGGACAGATGATGTCTGCGGTCACACAGGTATCATCTATGGTTAAAGGGATTGGCGGAATATTCAAATCTTAAGTGATCAAGGCCGGATTGGCCTTTTTTTTATGCTTTGAAAAAATCAGACTTGAAAAAAGATTAAATATATTTAAAAATAGAATAGCCGGTCTATTTTTAGACTCCAATAATATAGGCAATATTATCTATGATAATTTAATTGTATGATTGACAAAATTTAGATAAGAGTGAAAAAATAGAAAAATGACTTAAAGTCATAACAAGGGGGGGTACTATGTTTCGTGCTGTGCAGCAAATACTTATCATATTTGCATTAATTTTATTTCTTGCAGCTTTGCCAAAAATTATATCTGTTGATCCATCGAGCGGGAGTCTAAATTGGAGCTTTGACACTCTGCCGCAGATTTATGGAGATTTTATATCTGAAATAAGCGAGGGAAGCCTTGGTACCTATCAGCTTGGACTGCAGACCCGTCCTATAGCTGGGGACATTGCTGATAACTTTTTTACTAGTCTGCTGATTGTATTGATAGCAGTAAATGCTTCCTTAATTATAAGTATGATTTTTGGAGTGTTTATAAGCCGCTTCAGGCTCACTAAGCTTTTTGGGGCATTCTTGAATATGCTTGCAGCCATACCCGACTTTATCATTATTGTGGTTTCTATGATTCTTGCCGTAAAAATATATAAAATAACGGGAATCAGAGTAATTTCTCTCAGACCGGATGGAGGAGCTCTCAACACCTGGTTTCCCACAGTGCTGGCAGCGATAGCTCCGACGCTATATTTATTTAAGCTTGTCTCGGTTAAATATTATCAGACAAGCGGTGAGGATTATATTAAGACTGCTGTTGCTAAAGGGATGGGATTGAATTACATAAATTTTCAGCATGTCTTTAAAAATTTAGAACCATTTATCAAATCTGAGCTGGTAAAAGTAATTTCACTTGCCATTGGCAATCTTTTTATTATTGAGCATATTATGAATGTTTCCGGCATAACAAAATTTATTTTTCAGAGCAATGGGGTTCAGCCGATTGCAATCGGCTTGTTTGCAATGCTTTTGATTTCTTTAATTGTCTATATTTCTAACAGACTTATATTCTATCTGTTCAAACGGGGTTTTATCTATGAATAAGCTGCTAAAAATAAATTACTCGTTAATAATAGGAATTCTTTTGGTTTCCTGCTTGCTTTTTTTCAGCATATTCGGGCCTATCATTGCACCCCATTCATTAACTTCAGCCTTGGAAACACAATATACAGACGGAAAGGTTCTGGCACCGCCTCTGGAGCCGTTTGAATCATCCTCCTATCCGCTGGGCACCGATAAATGGGGATATGATATTTTATCCATGATGTTATATGGTTTAAGATACACTGTTTTTATTGCAGCTGCAGTAACAGCTATAAAAATGGTTTTTGGATCAATTATCGGTTTGTATGCGGGCACCTTGAAAAGAACGCCAGGCTGGCTGATTGCTTTCGAAAATGCATGGAGCTATGTTCCGCTTTTTCTGATCCTGTATTTTTTTCTTGCGCCAATAAGCTTCAACAGTCATCTTGAACAAAATGTGTTAATTATCTATTTTATTGTCATTGCATCAGTCATCAGCATTCCAAGCATTGTGTCTTCTGTAAGGCTTAAAACGTCTCAGTTATATAAGTCCGTTTATATAGAAGCTGCAAAAGCTCTGGGGGCCGGAAAACACCGACTACTCTGGAAGCATATTTTTCCCCAGTTAAAGGAAACGTTCCTTGTTATGTTCATACTTGAAATTGTGTACGTAATCGCCCTTATGGGACAGCTGGCACTTTTAAATATCTTTGTCGGCGGAACTATTGTGAGATATGACCCCATCATCTATCTATCGGCAACAAAGGAGCTGGCGGGGCTTGTTGGTCAGGCGAGATTAAATATTTATGGCAACACCCATATATTGATTGTGCCATTAGCGATCCTTTTACTTACAACTGTGTCCTTCAGTCTGCTGGCAAATGGACTGAAGAATCGATTTCAATCAAACTATCAGCGTACACCATGGATTAAGACTGGGCACGAGCCATTAGTTCAGCCTGCCAGAAAACAATTTGGCCGAAAAAAGAAATTCTGGTCATTTTCTGGCCCTAAGGCTGCTTTTACGGCATTGGTTATTGCTTTCGCAGGTGCAGGTGTCTATGTTGTGGCTGCGAAGGAATCTAATGTAGGTGTTAAAAGCGGCAGCAGGGCAGATTATCAAATTGATCTGGAAATGAATGGCGAAGGATATTTCAATGCTAGTGCAAATATCCAGATAAAAAATCAATCAGATAAAGAATGGAATGAGCTTGTTTTTTACTTCATTCCAAACGTTTTTAAAAAGGGACATACATTTGATTCCGTTGAAGGAACGTCTGAAGCAGAAATAAAAAAGGTAACAGTGAATGGGCAAAAAGCATCTTTTAAACTGAATGGAGATACACTAAAAATAAATTTAACACCTGATATGAAAGATAAAAGCAGACATAAGGTACAGATACAATATGGATTTACAGTCCCTGAGAGAGGCAGCCGCTTTTCAAAAGCAGGCACCAACTATTATCTTGCTCAGTGGTACCCAATGGCTGCAGTTTATCAAAAAGGCAAGTGGAACAAAGAGCCTTATATGGAGGGACTGGAAACATTCCATACAGGCTATTCTGATTTCAAAGTTTCCTATAAGCTGCCCAAAGGGTATTCTCTGGCTTCCACAGCAGAAAAAGATCCGGCAAAAGGAAAGAATGAAGGAACAGTTAAAGCCAAAAGGGTCAGGGATTTCTTCATTGCTGTTATGAAGGATATGAAAGTTTATGAAACGGAAGCGAAGGACGGTGTGAAGGTCAGACTCTTTTCAAGGAGCAATCATGATAAAAACCCGGAAGCATCGTTAACACTGGCCAAAAAGGCATTATCTTTTTATCAGGATAATATTGGAGATTATCCGCATAAGCAGCTTGACATTGTTTTGGATGAAGGGGAATTTATGGAGTATCCCGGTATTGTAACCATAAACCCCCATATTAATGATAAAAGGTTTTATGATATCTCAATTGTCCATGAAATCGCTCATCAATATTTTTATGGAGCAGTGGCCAATGACCCATACAACAGTGCATGGATTGATGAAGGAATCACAGAATTCGCCACCTCTATGTACTTTTATGCAGATCAAAATCAAAATGAAAGTCAGGCATTTGGGATCTCCCATAATCGGATGAAGGCAATCGAGGAAGCTGGTCTGGGAAGGCAATATTCAAATGTGCCGCTTAATGAGGTAAAACATACAGGATATATTTATGGCCAGCCTGCTCTGGAAATTTTAAAAATGATCCAGGAAAAGTATACTCTGAAAGGGGAATCCCCTAAGGAAGTGGGGATGCAGTTTCTGTCCGATTATTATCAAAAGTTCCGCTATAAAGAGGTCGATACAAAGGAGTTCATATCCTTCACAAAAGATTATTTCAGTGTTCCGACCGGCTATTTCAATAATTGGATTGATACGTCTAAGCTGAATAGTTAATAAGCCATCTTAAAACAAAAACAAGCAGGTAATAATACTGCTTGTTTTTGTTTATCCAGATTCTATAAAACTAGAAATGCAGGCATAATCAGTTCTCATCAATCAGGATTCTTTTTCCCTGCTGCTTAGGTACAGTAATCTGCAAAAGGCCATTTTGGTAAACAGCTTTTACCTTTTTTTCATTAACTGGCTGTGGAAGCGCTATGGTTCTGCTGGAACGCTGCATGCTTTGCTGTCTGCGAAAAATTTTATTTTTTTCATCTTCTTCCGTTATCATCTCAGCCGATTTAACTGAAATGGTTATATAATTGTCCAGGATATCAATCTGTATTTGCTCTTTATTTATTCCTGGAAGTTCAGCACTAATGATATGTTCCTTATCAGTTTCAGCAACATTAACATGGAAGGAAGAAGAAGTCGGGAATGGATTTTTAAAAAATTCATCCATTGTCTGCAGAAATCCTCTGCCGGGTTTTTCATGGAAAAACTGATTCATTGATTTTATCAAATCCCCAAATGGTTCATTCCGTTCCTTTTTCTTTGGATCCTCCATATTCCTTCATCCCCTTTCAAACAGGATTTTTCAACTTATTCTATGCCGCCCATTGGGTGGATGTTCCTGTGGCAGAATCAAGGAAAAAGAAAAAGCCGCAGAGTGCGGCCTTTAAAATATTGTCTCTAATAGCTGATCAGGGATTATGATTAAATGTCCATCCTGGTCTGTTTTGATTAACATTTCTTTTTTCATTTTGGTTAAAGTCCTGCTGACCGTTTCCCTTGTGGTGCCAATCATATTGGCAAGGTCTTTATTGGTAAAGTCCCCTTTTAATACAAAGCTGCCGTTTTCAAGCTTTTCTCCATGCATTTTGGCCAGCCGGATAAGCAATTTAATGATTTGCTCATAAGTATTGTTTAATATTTGCGATTCCAGCCTCTCCTGAAGGTCGACAATTTTCTCGCCCAGAACCTTAAATACTTTTATGCATAATTCAGGATTCTCAATAAGCACCTTTTCAAATTGCGAAATAGGCACAACCACAAGCTGAGCGTTTTCCAGCACTTCGGAAAAAGCCGGGTACCCGCCTTTTCTGAAGAATCCCACATGAGGGAACATCTCTCCTTTTGTTAAAATGGCAACAATCTGTTCCTTCCCATTAATATCACTTCTATAAATCTTAACTCTGCCGTTGTTAATGAAATATACATTATCAAGCGGTTCGTCCTGCAGAAAAACATGACTTCCTTTTTTCCATTCCCGTGATATGGATATCTCAACTACCTTATCCAGTTCTTCGCTGTTCAGCTCTTTAAAAAGAGAGAACTGGGAAAGAACATCCTTAATTTCTGCTGCTTTCATAATCCACCTCTTGCTTCTGTCCTATTAAGCTTATTGTAACAAAAAACATACATCACTTTATAATTAGAGTAGCTTGTTTTCCTAATCCAGGCTGAGATATTTAAATATATCGGACCTTCCTGGTGAAAAATGATTTTAATCCCTCGGCAAACATATTAAAGGTTAAAATGGCATAGGTCATTGCAAATGCTGAGAAAAATGGAATCCAAATAGGGCCTCTTATATCCTCAAAGGCTTTAATCATCATCATTGGCCAGGAAATGGAATTATTGACCAATTGCCAATCTCCCGTCATAGATTGAACAAAATCCTGCGAAATAAAAATGCCGACAAATCCTAATTGTCCCAGCAGAAACATGACTTTTCCAAGATCAGTAACCATATATACAAGTAGCTTACTATACAGAAAAGGCAGATAGTATATCCGAAAAAGCCTGTAAGGTGAAGCTCCGGCAGCAATCCCTCCATATATATACTCTTTAGAGGAGATCTGATCAAATTCCAGTTTTATCATTTCAGCAGCACGGGGCATTTCTGCCAAAGCAATAATCATGAGCAGGATTAAAGGGCGATTCTCACTCAGCAATAATGGCGGCAGCATGGCAAGAAGCATGACTATGATAATGGTTGGAATATATGACAGCAGTCCATTCAGCCATTTAAGAAAGAGGTGTGTACCCATCCATTTTTTGTGTGAAAGGAAGGAAATCGGAATGGCCAATACATATCGAAGGACAGTAATACAGGCAACCATCAATATGGTTTCTTTTGCCCCCAGGATAAGCAGACTGAGCAGATCCCTGCCGCTTTTGTCCGTTCCGAATAGATAATCCCCTGATGGCGGATAAGGCGGAATAACTGGCTTTTTTTCCTCATTTAGGATATATGTAATTGTTGTTAATTCCCGGTCAACAAAAGGAAGATATGGCCCTGCAAACATAATTAGCAGCAGTAGCAGCAGCAAAAAGGATCCCAAGCAAAATAAAGTATGTTTCCTAATCCATTTAATAAGCCACATTTCCATCACACCCTTTCCTTTTGTACGAGCCATAATCTAGCTGTCTGCGAAAAGATGATGGTAATGAACATGATAATGAGAAAGGGAAGCATCAGGGACAATGCCTTCATTTCATCATTAGCTGAAATGCTGAATAGCAGCTCCTTGCCTGCCCCATTATAGCCTGCCAGCTTTTCAATGATGGGCAGACTGGATAGGATATAAAGCATTACCAGCTGTGCCTGGTTCATAATGGGAGACAGGCAATTCCAGAGCATGTGAACAAGTGCTCTAAAGTCGCCAAGTCCTTTTGCATAAGCAGTGCGCACATACTCTTCTCCCATTTCATTTTCAAGAGCTGACACCGTAAAACGGGACATGTGCAGGAATGGAAACACTGATAAGGAAATCAGCGGCAGCAGGAAACTATACCAATTTTCATGTCCATAAAGTTTAAAGTGCGGCAGTCCATATTGCATCATCAGAATGAAAAGATACTGAATGGCAATGAACAGAAAAAAATCGGGTATGGAAGAAAACATCCAGGATAGGAAACTCTGCAGCTTACCGGTAAATTTACCTCTTCTGTAAAATTGGACAGCACCCATCAATGTTCCAAGCAGCATGCTGACCAGGAAAGCAGGCATAACAATTTTTAAGCTGCGGGCCACGAATATTCCTGCTTCTTCACTAACTGGAAGTCCGCTACGCGATTCACCGAATCCTTTATCAGTCAAAATGTGACTCGTGAAATTTTCTATACTTTCAAGGTATAATTCAAAGCTGAAAGGATAATCAGCTTCAATATGAAAGCTCGAAAAGACAGTTACTTCCTTTTCCCTTGGAAGTAGAAGAATCAGGATAAATCCAATAACGATTAACACTAATACACTTATTGACTTCAATAGACTGTGGAGCAATACTTCACCTCATCTGAGAAAAAATGGATATATAATATTCTCTTATAATTAGAACTTTCAGTCAATTAAACTGTAAATCTGGTACAGTAAAAACTAGCTTAGCAGAAATTCCTCCATAAAAAGTTAATAGAAATTAAGAGTTTGCTCTGTTAGAACGAACGTTTATTCGGTAGAATAGGAATATGAGGTGAAATAGATGAAAGTGCGAAAAAATTTGCCTGAAATCATGAAACAGCTTATATCTGAAAAGCAATATAAAGAAAACATTGTTCATTGGCATACAATAGAAGAAAAAGAGGCTAAGACTGCCAGCCTTCCGGAAAACATTCATCCATCTTTAAAGGATGCACTGCAAAAAAGGGGCATTTCAAGGCTCTATACACATCAAAAAACATCTTATCAGACAGCCATGAATGGGGACAGTCTGGTAGCTGTTACTCCAACGGCTTCTGGAAAAACGCTGTGCTACAACCTTCCTGTCCTGCAGACGATCGTGAATGATCCTGATGCAAGAGCACTATATATGTTTCCGACAAAAGCATTGGCTCAGGACCAAAAAAGTGAAATCAATGAAATCATCCAGGAATCCGGATTGAATATCAATTCCTATACATATGACGGCGATACACCGGCAAATATCCGGCAAAAGGTACGCAGGGCTGGGCATGTAGTCATTACAAATCCGGACATGCTTCACTCGGCCATATTGCCTCATCATACAAAGTGGGTATCTTTGTTTGAGAATTTAAAGTATGTGGTCATAGATGAACTTCATATTTACAGAGGGGTATTTGGAAGCCATGTAGCAAATGTCATTCGCCGTCTTAGACGAATTTGCCGTTTTTATGGCAGCGACCCCATTTTTATCTGTACATCTGCAACGATAGCCAATCCATTGGAGCTGGCAGAAAAGCTTACAGAAAAGCCGATGAAGCTCGTGGATAATAATGGAGCCCCGAGCGGGAAAAAACATTTTGTATTTTATAATCCCCCAATTGTCAATAAACCGCTGAATATCAGGAGAAGTGCAACTCTCGAAGCGAGAAAGCTCGCAGGTGAACTTCTGAAAAATAAAATCCAGACCATTGTATTTGCAAGAAGCAGGGTCAGAGTTGAAATCCTGCTGACTTACCTGCAGGAGCTTGTTAAACATAAACTGGGACCTAAAGCGATAAGGGGTTATAGAGGCGGTTATTTGCCAACCCAGAGACGGGAAATTGAAAAAGGCCTGCGTTCCGGGGACATTTATGGAGTTGTCAGCACAAATGCCCTTGAACTGGGTGTGGACATCGGACAGCTGCAGGTTTGTGTTATGACCGGATACCCAGGTACCATTGCCAGCTCATGGCAGCAGGCTGGACGTGCAGGCAGAAGGCATGGTGAATCGCTTGTTATTATGGTGGCAAGCTCCAGTCCGCTTGATCAATATGTTATACAAAATCCTGATTACTTTTTTAATAAAAGTCCTGAAACAGCCAGGATTAATCCGGATAACCTTATTATTCTGGTCGATCATATCAAGTGTGCAGCCTATGAACTCCCCTTTAATGCCGGGGAACGTTTTGGCACTTTTGAAACTGAAGAGGTATTGGAATACCTCGCCGAAGAAAGAGTGCTCCACCAGAACGGAGATAGATTTTATTGGATGAAAGATTCATTTCCTGCCCACAACATAAGTCTGCGTTCAGCATCTCAGGAAAATGTTATTATTATTGATCAATCAGATATTGCGAATGTAAAAGTAATTGGTGAAATGGACCGCTTTTCCGCTATGACCCTCCTGCATGATGAGGCAATTTATCTTCATCAGGGAACCCAGTTTCAGGTGGAATTGCTTGATTGGGAAGAGAAGAAAGCATTTGTCCGGGAAGTGGATGTAGACTATTTTACCGATGCTAATCTCGCAGTAGAGCTTAAGGTGCTTGAGCAGGATAAAATCAGAGCATCCGCCATTGGAGAGATTGGATATGGAGATGTCAGTGTTGTAGCGATGGCAACAATATTTAAAAAAATTAAGTTCGAAACACATGAAAATATCGGATCCGGTCCAATAACACTTCCTGAGGAAGAACTCCATACAAGCTCAACCTGGCTTTCATTTAACAAAGAATCATTAAATTATAAACAGGACCGGCTTGAACAGGGACTCATTGGCACAGCTCACGCACTTAAGCATATTGTACCCCTATTTGTTATGTGTGATCCTCAGGACGTCCATGTAGTTCCGCAAGTGAAAGCTGCCCATAATGAAAAGCCGACGATCTTTTTTTATGACAGATATCCTGGCGGTGTAGGGTTAAGTGAGAAAATTTTCGGGGGAATAGAACATATCATGCACGAAACGATGGAAATGGTCAGCAGATGTGCATGTGATCATGGCTGTCCTTCATGCATTGGAACAGATACCTCATCAGAAACGGCAAAAAAAGACGTACTCAGGATCCTCGGCTCTTTTAAAAATGGTGTTAATAGCGCAGGTGATAGTATTGTCCATTAAAAACAAGCTGAACAGGCTTAAGGGCCATCTTGGAACAGCTAACGATAAACAGTCTTCGGCCGGCCAAAAACCTGAGAATAAGGCTGATGTCCCTTTTAAAGAAGTGTGGGCTAATGAAGGTGTTTATCCGTTTTATTTTGAAGACTCATACTGTCTTGTAAGGGAAAAAGAATACTGCCTTGATCATAGACATGGAATCTATTCCTTCGGGGAATTTACAGAGGCTGTGGATGCCTGGAATTCTTCCAGCCTCAGGCATCCGCTGTCTGCTTCCGGTCACAGGCCGGAAAATCTTTTCTTTTTTGATACAGAGACAACAGGCTTGGGCGGAGGGACTGGAAATACAATATTCCTGCTTGGCCAAGCCAGTCTTCAGGGTACCAAAATAAAGCTGAAACAGCATATTCTTCCTCATCCTGGTGCTGAGATACCCTTATATAAAAGTTTTCTGGAAGGCATTGATTATACAACAATGGTCACTTACAACGGGAAAGCTTTCGACTGGCCGCAGGTTAAAACGAGACATATTCTGCTGAGGGAGCATGTTCCCAAATTGCCGCCATTTGGACATTTTGATTTATATCATGCTGCAAGGAGAATGTGGAAGCATAAACTTGAAAGAATAAAGCTTGCTGCAGTTGAAAAAGATGTTCTGGGGATTGAAAGAAAAGACGATATTCCAGGCTTTCTGGCACCCATGATTTATTTTGATTTTATTGAAAGAAAAGATCCGGAAGGCATGCTTGGAATCATAAAGCATAATGAAATGGATATACTGTCCCTGATCAGTCTGTATACACATCTATCTTTCCAGATATTGCAGATGGATGAAAGACAGACTTCCCGCGAGGTTTATGAAGTGGGGAGATGGTTTTCAACACTGGGTGACTCTTCACAGGCAGCAAATGCCTTTAGTAAAATATCTGCAGGAGAGTCTTCTGAAGCTCTTAATGCCAGATTTGCATTGGCTTTTGAGTATAAGAAACATAAAAATTGGGATGAGGCTGCGAAATTATGGAAGGATATTGCTGAAAAAGGCTTGCTTAAAATGAGGGTAATATCTTGTATTGAACTGGCCAAGATCTATGAGCATCGAATAAAGGATATTGGCCAGGCTTTAATATATTCGAAAAAAGCGTTAAACCTGCTTGATGAAGATGACGGATCGGAAAAGCTGAAACTAAAACAGGAAGATTTGCACCGGCGGATTGTACGGCTTGAACAGAAATTTAATCGAACTTAAATTTCCTTGTAACATAATTTTAATATACCAGACAAAAAAATCCACTATTTCCTAGTTGTATGTACTTCTTGTTACAGGTAAAATTATAACTTGTGTGGTACTTTTTTAGGAATTTTATATATAGTGGGGCTGGTAAAATGTATAAAGCAATCTTATTTTTATTCTTCCTTGTAATTTTCACTACTGCAATCGTTTTCTCCAATTTAAAAGACAGTTTCTACAGCATGCTCTAAGGCTAGTACCTATAAAATAGGTGTTTTAATTAGTACAAGATTGCTCTTTCCAACATAGGTTGTTAATGTAAAAACAATTTCGAAAGGGGATCTTTACATGTATTGCAGACCAAGACCTTCGCAGGTGATGCCTGCTGTTGTACATCCTACAAAATGCTGTGTAACTCATTCGTTCCAGAACATCGTGGTTCCACACGTTCATCCAACACACCATACTCATGTGAACCATATTAACTATGAGAATCAGCATTCATTCCCGCAAACGCAGTCAAATGTTAACCAGGTAACACAATCAAATGTGAATATGGGACCAAGACCAGGCGTAGCAGGTGCATATAGCCCAGGAATGGGTCCAGGAATGGGAATGGGTCCAGGATATGGCGGACCAGGCACTGGCGTAGCTGGCGCTTCAACTGGAAATGGTCCGAAACAGGGGCCAAGTTTTTCTGGCAGATAATAAAACAAGGGCTTAATGCCCTTGTTTTATTTATATATATGCAAGCTTTCCAGCCAAGATTTATATAAGGAGTTTTGCAATTGACAAAAGTAGCAGTTATTTCAGGGTACAAGCCTTTTGAGGTAGGAATATTTAAAAACGATGACCCTGCTGTCAGCTATATCAAAACCGCAATCAAAAAAAGCCTGCTTTCTTTGCTGGATGACGGTCTTGAGTGGGTAATCATCAGCGGGCAGCTCGGTGCGGAACTCTGGGCAGCAGAGGTTGTTTTTGATCTTCAGCTCGAAGGTTATGAGGACCTGAGGCTTGCAGTCATTACACCTTTTTTAGATCAGGAAGCTTCCTGGAAGGATGCCAATAAAGAATGGTATGAAACTATATTGGCTCAGGCAGATTATGTTGATTCAGTAACAAAAAAACCTTATGAAAGCCCGCAGCAATTCAGATTAAAAAATCATTTTTTAGTCAGTAAAAGTGATGTGCTTCTGTTATTTTATGATATGGAAAATGAGGGAAGACCTAAATATCTGTATGAAACCGCAAAAAAATATCAGGAAGAAAATGAATATGACATTAGACTAATCACCTTTTATGATTTACAATTGATTGTAGAAGAGGAACAGCTCTCTCAGAGAGACACATTTGAATAATGCTCAGATAAATTGACAAATGTACATATCTCTGGAAAAATAGTATTAATTATGATTGGCGATATACTGAGGTGAGTGTCGTGCTATCCGATAAAATCAAATTAACAGCAAAAGATATTTTGGAAAAAGAGTTTAAGACAGCTATGAGAGGCTACAAGCCTGAAGATGTTGATAAGTTTTTAGATCAGGTCATCAAAGATTACGAAGCATTCCATCAGGAAATTGAAGATCTTCAGCAGGAAAATATGAAGTTAAAAAAACAGGTTGAGGAAGCTTCACGCAGACCTGCTGCACAAACGGCAGGAACAACCAACTTTGACATCCTGAAAAGATTATCAAATCTGGAGAAACATGTTTTTGGCAGTAAATTGTATGATTGACAGAATTTATTAGACTTTCCAGTTTTAAACCATTGCTATTCCATCACAGATTACATATAATATTCTTTGTGATCATTAATAGCGTTCGGGTAATCGCTGCAATATATCTTATATTGTAGAGGAAAGTCCATGCTCGCACAGGCTGAGATGCCTGTAGTGTTCGTGCCTAGCGAATTCATAAGCTAGGGCAGTCGGAGCTTGCTCTGGCTGACGGCAGGGAAAATGCCTAAGTCCTTCGGGATATGGCGTGAATACCTTGAAAGTGCCACAGTGACGTAGCCTTTTCAGAAATGAAAAGGGTGGAACGAGGTAAACCCCGCGAGCGAGAAACCCAAATGATGGTAGGGGCACTTTCCCTGAGGAAATGAACAACGGGAAGGACAGGCAGATGCCTGTAGATAGATGATTACCACCTGAGTACGAGACATTTGTCGCTTGCAGTACTACGGTACAAAACATGGCTTACAGAACGTTATTAGTGAGACAGTATGAGCGTTATAAATTCAAGCTCTCCTTTTTAGGGGGAGCTTTTTTACTTTGCTCGAGGCTTGCAAATAATAATGAAAACTAAGGCATTCATTGCGGGCAATCATATAAACAGATATACTTTATGTGTTGATTACTATGTTCAATTAGGGAATACATAATAGAAATAAGAATTAGGTTAGGGTGAAAATATGTCTAAATACGATTTAATCGCTACTACGGCCATGGGCCTTGAGGCGCTAGCTGCCAAAGAAGTGCGCGACCTTGGATATGAATGTGAAGTTGAAAATGGCAGGATAACATTTAAAGGTGATGAAGCTGCAATTGTCCGTTCTAATTTATGGCTGAGGACAGCTGATCGGGTTCGCATAAAAGTGGGAGAATTTAAAGCAACAAGCTTTGATGAGCTTTTTGAAAAAACCAAAGCGCTGCCCTGGGAAAGGTATATGCCTGAAAACGCCGAATTCCCGGTATCAGGGAAGTCTGTAAAGTCCAAGCTTTTTTCTGTTTCCGATTGTCAGGCGATTGTGAAGAAAGCAATCGTGGAACGAATGCGAACAAAGTATAACAAAACAGGCTGGCTAGAAGAAAATGGGCCGCTATTCAAAATTGAAGTTGCTCTTCATAAGGATGTGGCCCTGCTGACGATCGATGCCAGCGGAAGCGGCCTCCATAAACGGGGATATCGTGCAGGGCAGGGGGAAGCCCCGCTGAAGGAAACACTTGCAGCTGCATTGGTTATGCTGACAAATTGGAACCCTGATAAGGCATTTGCAGATCCTTTCTGCGGATCCGGCACTATCCCGATAGAAGCCGCATTAATTGGCCAGAATATTGCACCCGGTTTTAATCGTGAATTCATTTCGGAAGGATGGTCCTGGATTCCCGAAAAAGTCTGGGAAGATGCAAGAAATGAAGCTGAAGACTTGGCAAACTATGATCAGCCACTCGATATCACAGGTGCTGACATTGATCACAGGATGGTTAAAATAGCTGAAGAAAATGCTTTCGAAGCTGGATTAGGTGATTTGATCAACTTCAAACAAATGCAAGTCCGTGATTTTACAACAACAAAGGAATATGGTGTCATTGTAGGGAATCCTCCATACGGGGAACGCCTTGGCGAGAAGGCTGCGGTACAGCGAATGTATGCTGAAATGGGAAGGGCATTTGCTCCTCTCGACACGTGGTCGATTTACATCCTGACTTCAGACGAGGAATTTGAAACTCACTATGGAAGAAAAGCGACTAAAAAACGAAAACTCTTCAATGGTTTTATTCGTACGGACTACTACCAGTACTGGGGAAAAAGACCTCCGAGAAATAATTAGCAGCAAATGCATAAAAGCCCCTGAAACTGTATAGAATATTTATATCTGATTCTTTTTCAGGAGGGGTGGCAATGAAACATTCCAGCATTGATTTTAATAAAATTTCTCAGGCTCTGAATGGAACACTTGAAGCAATACAGGGTGACGGTGATTCATCAAGAGAGGCACTGGAGAGTATTAGAAACGCACAGGACGAACTTCAGCAGGCATTGTCATTTTCTATGTCGCGTGTAAACTAATCGTTCATTTATGAGCAGGGGCTGGCTTATAGCACCCCTGTTTTTTTGATGAATTTGCAGGTTTGGCGTTATATCTTGACAGTTACAGTATTTGAGATAAAATTATATGATGTTCATTTGATTATTAACAGCTCATATATGAAATAATGATAGAACTGAATTCAAAGCGTCTGGTTAATAGGCGCTTTAACTTTTTATTTACGGAGGGGTAGCATGTCAAACCGGATGCCTTTTGCCGTATCCAAGAGCGAATCTTTTTATGAAAAGCTAAGTGAGTGGATCGGAGATGTTTTTTACGATATATTGCCTGAAGCAGGTTTTGAAATTCGGGATGAACAAATATTTATGGCCTTTCAGCTGGAGAAGGCATTTAAAGACAAAAGTGTTATATTTGCTGAGGCAGGTGTAGGGACTGGGAAAACGCTTGTATATCTTTTATATGCAATCAGTTATGCAAGGTACATAAATAAACCTGCTATTATCGCCTGTGCGGATGAGACTTTAATCGAACAGCTTGTGAAAAAGGAAGGGGATATTGCCAAGCTTGAGAAAGCATTGGGATTAAATATTGATGTCAGACTGGCAAAATCACGTGATCAGTACCTATGCCTAAATAAGCTGGACAAGCTCGTAGCAAATGATGTTCATGAACATTATAATCGCATTTTTGATGATCTTCCGGATTTTGTTCAAACAGGCTCATCCATGCAAAAATTTGAAAGATATGGTGACCGGAAAGAATATCCTGAATTGCCGGACGAGCATTGGAGCAATGTTTCATGGGATTCACTCCAGGACTGCTTCACTTGTGAGAAGCGGCATCGGTGCGGTCAAACTCTTCATAGGGAATATTACCGGAGCTCAAAAGATCTAATCATTTGTTCACACGATTTTTACATGGAGCATATCTGGACCAAAGAATCAAGAAAACGGGAAGGGCAGCTCCCTTTGCTTCCTGAGAGCTCTTGTGTGGTTTTTGATGAAGGCCATTTGCTGGAATATGCATCCCAAAAGGCATTGACATATCGTTTTTCTGAGCAGATTCTGGAATCCATCTTAACAAGACTCATGGCGAATGATGTACGTGAAAAAACATTAAATATCATAGAAGATGCTATTTACCAGAATGAGCATTTCTTTCTGACACTTTCCATGTCTGCCTCGGGTGACGCTGGTTCTGACAAGAACACTATTGAGAAAACTGCAGATGTAATGAGAGAAGGGCGTAAACTGCAGGACTTAATCAATACACTTGAGGAAGAATTAGTATTTGAAAGTGAAATGTATGTAATAAATGAATATGACTTAAAAATTGTTGAAGAATATCTTGAGCAAATCTCTTATTCACTTTCATTGTTCTTGAAGGAATTAAAAGGCATCACCTGGTTTGAAAACAACAATGGGGAAAGAACCCTGGTTATCATGCCAAGAATGGTTGAAGATATTATGAGGGAGGATGTATTCTCCCAAAAGAAGCCGTTTGTTTTCTCTTCTGCAACATTGTCTCAGAATAAATCCTTTGATTATATGGCAAAAAGTCTGGGAGTAGATGATTATTTATCTTTTACTGTAGATTCACCGTTCGACTATGAAGAAAATATGGTCATTCGCATCCCGGAATTTGCAGAAGGATCAGATACAGCGAAAATGGAATACATTCTTGAACAAGTTAAGGCAACAGAAGGAAGGGCTTTAGTATTATTCAACAGTACTACGGAGCTGGCAGAATTCAAAACCTTTGTTTCCGGGAAAATAAATGTGCCGGTCTTTTTTGAGGGAGATGCTGAAATAAGCAGTCTCGTTTCCAATTTCCAAAATGATGAGCATTCAGTTCTATGCTCTGTACATTTATGGGAAGGTCTTGATATACCGGGCAGATCTCTGGAGAATGTGCTTATTTATGGTCTCCCATTCCCTCCGCACGATCCGGTTTTTACAGCCAAACGGGAAGGTTCGGCCGATCCTTTCAAAGAAGTGGATCTTCCTTATATGATCCTGAGGTTAAGGCAGGGTATTGGAAGATTAATTAGAACACATGAAGACAAAGGGACCGTTCATATTTTGATGAATAATAATGAACATCCTGAAGTGCTCGAAATGATAAAAAAGGTTCTGCCTGCAGAGCCCGTAATAAGCTGAACTATGGCAGTGCCCAACAGGGCGCTGCCTTCCTTTTAACCTCTTAACAGCTGATTTGCTTCGGGAGACATGTGAGCAGGAGTCCAGGCTGGTTCCCAGACAAGGTTAACCTCTACATCTGAAAATAGCTCCAGATCTTCAATGCAATACTTTACTCCACTGACTATACTGTCATGAAGCGGACAGCCCGGTGTTGTAAGAGTCATGGTAATAACTGCCTTTTCATTGTCGGGCAAATCAATGTCATAAATAAGTCCCAAATCAACCACGTTTATATTCAATTCAGGATCTATAACTCTTTTCAGGCTGCTGAGAACTAATTCTTTTCGATTCATGTTCATTCCCCCTATTGTTTTAATACTGTGATAATCAAAAAACAGAATACTAAGCTGGCTCCAGCCGTTAAAATCTGGCCGGATAGGAATAGAGCAAGCTGTTCAAATACAATGGAGGCTGTCACACTAAGTATACCGAGAATGAAAGCGGAAAGAACCGGGATGGATGCCTTGTCATTCATCATATCTCTGAGAGAAGGGACACTCCGTTTCCCGATCTCTTTACTGTATTTCCATGTCCACCATAAGAATGGCACTATTTTAAATAGGTAACCGAGAATGCTCAAAGCTACCCAAAGCATAAGGTAAGCAAATACAAGATACCCAATTGCAGTTTGAAAGCTTCCAATTAGAGCGCTTATTAATGCTCCCAGGTGGATAGCCAGTCCTGCAGGTATGGCAAGAAGAGCAAACCGGAATGAATAATCAAGCTTCTTCTTAACTCTTTTCCGCAGAATATGCAGCATGTGCCAGGTAAAGAATGCAAAACCGCCTGCCAGGATCATCAATGCAATAGTTAAAAGTGAATTATTCCCGATGAAAAAAGAGATAATTGCAGCTGCAAGCCCTGCTGCATAAATTATTAATACATATTTGGCAGGTTTCATGCTGTAGCCATGGGACAAAGAAAACATGGGGACCATTTTATATGAGAATCCAAAAATCAGAAGTGTAAACCAGCCTGCAGTTCCGAGAAGTATGTGGCTTTTAAAAACTGCTTGATATAGGTCAGAAAAAAATCCGGTTTTCATGCTTAAGACCATAAGCATTCCAAATAGAATAGCAGATAGCAGGCTAATCAGTGCAGTTCCTACGAAAAAAGTGAGTATATTGTGCTTTGCCTGCTGCCTTAAAGTCATGAACATTTGCAGAAGAAACATTAAAATACCTGTTAATGTAATGAGCCCGGGCAGCATTGCACCCGCCGGATTATGAAATAAGCTATGAGCAAAATATAATATCCCAAAGGCAGTCACAGTAAACTGTGTAAATCCAAAACGTTCATTCCATATAGGGGTGAGAAAGGCCACTGGTACGAGCTGATACATGGCTCCCATGGCTGTCATCAGCGCCCAGCCCAATATAAACAAATGAGCCGCTGACCAGATGGCGGGTATGCGGAAATGGCTGTTAATAATAGATTCCCCTTGAAAAAGAATGAGCCCCATGGATCCTATTAAACAGAGCAAGCTGAAAAGTATAAATGAAAAGGGCAGTTTGATATTGGTCTCATTTTTGGTATTGGCCAGCAATGGGATCACCTGCTTATTTGTGTATTTCTATTAAAAAGCTTCCGTCTTCCTGTTCGATAGTTACATATCTGCAGCCCATTTCATCCAGCCTTTCATAAAGAAACATGGGTCGTCTGTCATTAATAATGGATAATGTTTCTCCTGAGGGCAGATCTTCAAGAGCAGCGAGTGTTCTCATCATCGGCTGAGGCGGTTCCAGCCCGCGGTTATCCAATTTCATTTTGAAGCACCTCTCTTCGTAAAGGTCACTTTCCAGTGCTTCTTTTCAATTTCCTCAGCTTTATATTCGAACCCTTTTGCCTTTAAGACCCCAAAAAGAGGGACAGGCTTAAATGGGGCATGAAGGATAAAAACATCATCAATATCAACTTCAGCTATTGCCAACGTGATTTTTTCAAACGGCTCCAATTTATTTTTTAAATCCTCTCTTACATCAAGTTCAATAACTTTATTTTTCATTCTGATCACTCCTTCAATCGGCTGGTGGATTAATTTAATGGCCAATAACTGAAATTTTTCTGCAGTGAGAATCGTTATTGATTACTTTGAGTTTAACACCGGGATCTTTTGAAATAAGTGACATATATCATATTGCGAAATACATTTTCACAAATTAAGTGGAACAAAAAGAATCCGCAGAGGTTTACTCTGCGGATTCTTTTTGTTCTTCGATACATTCAAAACAGATGGTTTCATTTTTTTCATTATGGACTCCGTTGAAGAATCCATCAAGACAGTACAGGTCTTTGCCGCAAACAGTGCAGCTGCCTACTAATTCTTTCATTTTCAGTCACTCCCGCTTTTTAATAGTTGGGGGTTTCTTTTTTTGGAATATATGGACATGCCGCATACCGTAAAAAATAATATGGCTGCAGCGATTAAAAAACCTGTTTCAAATGTTACTTTCAAGAAGCCTAATATGGTGGAACCAGCTACCACACCTAAAGAAAAAAAGGCATAGAAGAGGCCGAATGCCTTTCCTCTTGTTTTTTCTGTCGTATGATTGGCTATAAGGGCATTGATGGATGGGAATAAAAGAGCAAACCCGGTGCCGTAAAGAACCATGCATATAAACATGAATCCAAGAGAAGATGCTGAACTTAACAGGACTAATGCAATTGCAATAATCAGCATTCCGGAAAGCATGCTATTGTGATGCTTATACTTATCAAATATTTTATTAATGGGCAGCAGAAAAATAAGAATTGCCGTTATTCCGAAAGTGCTTAATAAAATTCCGCTGTACATCGCCTCAATCTGCAGGGCTTCTACCTGAAGGGGAAGAAGGTAGGCAAGTGTCCCTTGAGCAAACATGAGAGAAAAGGCTCCTAAATAGCTTGCTGTAAGCATAGGATTCTTAAATAGTGGAAGCATTTTTTCATGAGAGCTCTCTTTTTTTACATTTACCATATTTCCTGCCGGCAGAAACACAAAGGCAAGGACTGCGCTAGTGATCATTGTAGCTGCAATAATTAAAAAGACCCAGTTGATGCTGTAATTGGAAGCAATCACTGCCCCGAATGCGGGGCCTATAATGGCTGAACATCCGACAGCTGCGCCTGATACAGCCATTTTTTTACCTTGTTTGCCTGATTTTCCGAGGTTTGAAATGACTGTAAAAGCCGCAGGGACCAGGAAGCCCCCAAATAATCCGTGAAGAAATCTTACAGTAATTAATTGCAGGGGAGAATCAGCAAATGTATACAGGACTAAAATGAATCCGGTTAGGGATAAACCGGATACCAAAACCCTTTTTGCTCCTCTTTTATCTATCCAATAGCCGGCTAATATATTGCCAATCATATTCGAGAAGGAATAAAGCCCAACAATCATTCCCGCAAATGCTGGTGATGGATTAAATGTCATGGCAAAGGGGCTCATGATGGGAAGCTGAGAAAATGTATCAATAAATGCTGCAATAATGATAAAGTAAATCAAATATTTCATGCTATCTCTCTTTCCGGTTAGTTCACTTACCATCATTATAACTCTTTGCCAGCCAGGTGAAAAAGAAAAACAGCCCAAGAGCAGCAGGAGAATAAGATTATTGAGACTGCCTTTTCAGAAAAATATGATAAAATGATACTGTAATAGATACAAAGGGGGAAAATTTATGGCAGAATCACTAAAACAGACAGAACTGCAATTCCTTGAGTATGTCAAAAAAATGACAGCATATAATGAAGCGATCGGGCTGATGTATTGGGATATGCGGACCGGCGCACCCAGGCAGGGTATGGAACAGCGCTCGGAAGTAATTGGAATGATCTCTTCAGAAGTGTTCAGAATGTCAACTTCTGAGGAAATGGCAGCATACATAGCAAAACTTTCAGGCCAGGAAAACCTTGCTGAAATAACATTAAAGACACTGGAAGAATGCAAGAAGGATTATGACCGCAATAAAAAAATTCCTGCAGAGGAATATACTGAATATGTCATTCTGCAATCCAAGGCTGAAAACATTTGGGAAGATGCAAAGGCACGCTCAGATTTTGAAACGTTCCAGCCATATTTGGAAAAGCTTGTTGAGATGAATAAGAGATTCATTTCTTATTGGGGATACGAGGGAAACAAATATAATACTCTGCTGGATATGTATGAACCTGGTGTCACCGTTGAAACGCTAGATAAAGTGTTCGGGCAGCTGAGGGAAAAAATTGTGCCGCTTGTTCAGCAAATTTCTGAATCACAAAATAAACCTGACACAAGCTTTTTATTCAAACATTTTACAAAGGACAAACAGCGGGAGTTCAGTCTTAAAATTCTTGATCAAATGGGATATAACTTTAAAGCGGGACGTCTCGATGAAACCGTTCATCCTTTTGCAACAGGATTAAATCCTGGTGATGTCCGAGTGACAACAAAGTATGATGAAACTGATTTCCGGACAGCGGTATTTGGGACGATTCATGAAGGCGGGCATGCTCTTTATGAACAAAATATTTCTCCTGATCTGGTTGGAACGCCGTTATGCTCTGGAACATCAATGGGAATTCATGAATCACAATCATTATTTTATGAAAACTTTGTCGGAAGACATTTTTCTTTCTGGAAAAAGAATTATGACCTCCTTAAAGAACATGGAAGCGGTCAATTTGATGATGTATCAATAGATGCTTTTTACCGTGCAATTAATGAATCAAAGCCATCATTAATCCGTATTGAAGCAGACGAATTAACGTATCCGCTTCATATCATCATACGTTATGAAATTGAAAAAGGCTTGTTTAACGATGAAATTGAAGTTAAAGACCTTCCAGCTATTTGGAATGAAAAATATGAACAATACCTGGGAGTAAAGCCAGAAAATAACGGAGAAGGCGTTCTGCAGGATGTTCACTGGGCAGGGGGAAGCTTCGGTTATTTCCCTTCATATGCCTTGGGATATATGTATGCAGCTCAGCTGAAAAACAGCATGTTAAAGGACTTGCCAAACTTTGATGAATTACTTGAATCAGGCAATTTGCTGCCAGTTAAAGAGTGGTTTAACAAAAATGTGCACCAGTTTGGCAAAATGAAAAAACCGCTTGAAATCTTAAATGAGGTAACAGGGGAAGGCCTGAATGCACAGCATTTAATTGACTATCTGTATGATAAGTACGGTAAAGTGTATCAGCTGAAATAATTGCTCAATCATAAAATTAGCAGGGGGGTGGCTTCAGCCATCCTCTTACTTCATGGAGAGAAATAATGAAGAAACTACTTCCATTCCTAATGATTGCATTTGGAGCAAGTCTATGGGGCATAATTGCTGTATTTGTAAAAGGGCTAGGGGAATATGGATTCTCAGCTATGGAAATTGTCGCTGTGAGAGTTTTATTTGCGGCCATATTTCTCATGCTTTTCGGGATTATGCGTTTCCGAAACTGTTTTAAACTGGAATCTGTCTCTGACATCCAATTTTTTGCCGGGACCGGAATATTGAGCATCGTCTTTTTTAATTATTGTTATTTCACTGCAATGAACCAAATCAGTATTTCCCTGGCAGTCGTTCTGCTTTACACAGCTCCGGCTTTTGTGACTGTATTATCTTACCTGTTTCTAAAGGAAGGGATCGATCTAAGAAAGATTGCAGCTGTAGCAGGCACCATTGTGGGCTGCATTTTAGTTGCCGGATTATCAGCGGGCAGCAGTGAAATTACTCTCGTTGGAATTTTGACGGGATTAGGTGCAGGGTTTGGCTATGCACTTTATACAATTTTCGGGAAATTTGCTTTAAGAAAATATCAGCCCTTTACTGTAACGCTTTATACATTCGTTATTGCTTCTGTATTTATGATCCCGGTCACAAAGCTATGGACAAAAGCCTCAGTCTTCTTGAACATTGAGGTTTTGCTGCTTAGTATTGGTTTGGGGTTTGTGCCTACGGTCCTCGCCTATTTTGTGTACACATGGGGACTGGAAAAAACAGATGGGAGCAAAGCAGCTGTTATTGCTACAGTTGAACCAGTTGTGGCTATGCTTTTAGGTGTGACGCTTTTCGGAGAAAATCTAGGTGCAGTGCAGATTGCCGGTGCAGTGCTGATTCTCAGCTCAGTTATTATTGTGAATTTGCCTGCAAGAAGAAAGAAATCAGGAATGGCGGCTGACTCCAGCGGGCCCGGACATTAATACACTCCGATCCAACTGGAGCGGAGTGTTTTTTATCAGCGGGTATGAAAGTTTGAACTATAATACTGTCTAGCTTCTGCGCCTTACTCCTGGAAGAGCCGGGGCAAGCCTTTCCTTTTACCAAAGCTTATACCCTTTAGCTCCTGGAGGTGCATTTTGTATTAAGTCTATAAACGGGATAGTGTAGGCAAATAGAATAAGAACAACTGTAATTCCGAGCCAAAGCTTCCAGTTTTCGAATACCATCGGCGCTTTTTCAGCTTCATCAGCTGCTTCTCCGACAGGGAACTCCTGCTCGCCCTTTGGTGCGAAGAATGCAAGGTTGATAAAGATATAGATCATTAAAATAATGCCAATGAATAGTATAGATCCGCCGATTGCCTGTGCGACCTGGTAGGGAATCCATTCTGCTGCTTGTGCTGCTCCGCCATATTCAGAGTAGGACGAACGGCGCGGCGCTCCCAGAAGGCCTGCAGCATGCATGGCGCCAGACATGAAAGTCATGCCGATTGCCCAGATAACTGCCTGGATGATTCCTAATTTATTCATTGCTTTGGTTAATGTTCTTCCTGTCAGATGAGGAATCAGCCAGTAAGAAACCCCAAAAAATGTAAGTACTACAGATGTTGCTACTGTTAAGTGAAAGTGGCCGGTTACCCAAATGGTGTTATGAACAACCTGGTTCATCTGGTGAGAGGCGTTGACGATCCCGCCTGCACCCGCAGGAATAAAGGCAATCATCCCAATGAACGGCACGGCAAATCGTGCATCTCCCCAAGGAAGTTTCTTAACCCAGCCGAATAACCCTGTAGCCCCTTTTGAACGGCCAAAGCTTTCGAAAGTAGCAAACAAAGAAAATGCAGTCATTAAAGATGGAATGACAACAAGGAATGTCAGAATTACCTGCAGGAATTTCCATGCCGGGTCAATGCCTGGCTCCATTAATTGATGGTGAAATCCGACAGGGATGGAGAACAGCAGGAATAATATAAAAGACAAACGTGCTAATGAGTCAGAGAAAACCTTTCCGCCGATGACTTTTGGAATTACAACATACCAGGCCATATAAGCCGGCAATAGCCAGAAGTATACAAGCGGATGTCCGAAATACCAGAATAGAGTTCGGCTGACTCCAATATTTACCGTTTCAACAAATCCCAATGACCAAGGAAGCAGCTGGAAAAGAACTGTAGCTGCTACACCGATTGTCGCTACAATCCACATCATTGTGTTGACCAGCGACATGAAGGTTAATAATGGACTTGGTTTACCGGGATTTTTCCTCCGCCATTCTGCATACTTCATAATGATTGATGCCCCGTCAATCCAGCTTCCCACTATAACAAGTGTTAATCCGATATAATACAAAGCATGTGCTTGAAGAGGAGCATAGAAAGTATATAGAACTGTTGCTTCATTCAGCAGGATCATAACAGCTGCAAGAACAGTTCCCGCCGTCATCAGCCAGAAACCGGTCCAGCCGGCAATACGCTGTTTTTTCGTAAAGGCCCCTGATGTTTTGCTTGTTGCAGCGATCTGGAATCCCATTATAAAAAAGGTAGTAAGTACAAGTCCGAGGACAACACCATGAACCGTGAGAATCTGGTAATATCCGATGCCTGCAGGAAGCTCGAATTTACCGGAGCGGACCAAAGTCTGCAATAAACCGGCTAAGCCGCCTATTGCTAAGGCAGTAAAGGCAACGAAAAAGTGGGCCATTGCCAATTTTCCGTCACGTGGGTCAACTTTTAATTTTGCTGAAGGATTAAACATTATTCCACCACCTTAATTTTAGAAGACATCATGTGGTGACCAACACCGCAGTATTCATTACATACAATCAGGTATTCGCCTTTTTTATCAAAGGTTGTAACATGTTCACTGATATAGCCTGGTTCAAGCATCATGTTGATGTTTGATCCCGCAACTTCAAAACCGTGGACGACGTCTTTGGTTGTAGCGATAATTTTCACTTTAGCGCCATATGGAACCTCCACTTCGGCTGGGCTATAGGAAAAAGCAGATGCTACGTATACCAATTCGTAATCCCAATCTTTTCCTTCTGCCTTTTTCAATCCAGGCTCATTAAATGGAACGGTAGAATCGACTTTTTCAGGATCAATGGTAGCCAAACAGCTCGGGGGCTGATTACCCAGGTAAAATGCGCTCACTCCCAGAACTGTTAGAAAAACAAGCAGCGATCCGATTCCAAAAATGAGCCAGGCCTTTTCAAACTTATGCATATGCATGGCTTTTTCCCCTTTCTAACTTTAAAAGCGGCTGATAAATAATAAATAAACGCCTACCCATGTCATTACAAGGAAGAATCCTAATAAGAAAACGGAAGCTAACGTTCCCTTTAAGGAGGAGCGATCCTCTATTTCAGTTTTTGTTTTGCGGCTGAGTTCCGTTTTCGCCATTTTCCTTCACTCCTTTCGAAAATTGGAAAAAGTAAATGATTACACTTTCATAATACAAAACATTTAGGGAGATTCTAGATGATTTTAGTGAGTTCACAAATTGTTCATTCGTAACTTAAACACTATGATAATGGTGAAAAATTGATATTTAAGTGATTTAAATCACAAAACACATCTGTAATTTGTGAAAAAAATGTGAAGGTTTAATTGAGCTTAAAAAGGACAGTGAATTATTCTTAATGAATGTAAAGAAAAGGGTGAATTATCTGATTAACGAACGTTATTTTTGGTAATATCTTGTTTAGTTCGTATTTGGGTAAATTTTTGATTGAAGTATTAGTAGATGGTGTTATAATGTTAATAAATTAATAACATTCACTCATATAATCGCGAGGATATGGCTCGCAAGTTTCTACCGGGGTACCGTAAATAATCCGACTATGAGTGAGCAATGTACAGGACGCTATATGCCATCCTTGTTTGCCTGCAGCTTAAATCATTAGCCTGAAGGCCATTGCTTCACTCATTTTTATGTTGTGAATGCGATGGGCTTCAGGCTTTTTATTTGGCTGAAATGAGTAATTGAAGGCTATCTATCATAGAGGAGGATGCAAAATGGATATGCTTATTGAAAAAATAAAGCGCGAAGGGATCGTTTTATCGCCGACAGTTTTAAAGGTGGATTCTTTTCTGAACCACCAGATAGATCCACAGCTTATGTTTGAAGTCGGCAAAGAATTTGCAGATAGATACTCAAGAAGCGGGATTACAAAAATATTGACTATCGAATCTTCGGGGATTGCGCCAGCTGTAATGGCGGGGCTCGAGTTAAATGTCCCAGTAGTATTTGCGAGGAAAAGAAAATCTCTTACACTGGTAAATGACCTGATTACAGCCCCAGTCTATTCGTTCACTAAGGAAGAAACAAGTGAAATCTCTGTTTCAAAGAAATATCTCTCAGAAGAAGATAATGTTCTTATAATCGATGATTTTCTAGCGAATGGACAGGCGGCATTAGGTCTTGCAGAAATAGCTGAAAAAGCGGGATCATCGATTGCAGGGATTGGCATCGTTATCGAAAAAGGCTTTCAAAATGGCGGAAAGCTGCTGAGGGAAAAGGGATTCCGGGTTGATTCCCTGGCAATTATTGAGTCACTTGAAGGCGGAATAATCAGCTTTGAAAAATCAGCGAAGAAAATGGAGGAATCAATGCGATGAATCAGAATCCGGTTAAAATTGCTTCCCTTGGAATTCAGCATGTCCTTGCTATGTATGCAGGCGCAGTAATTGTGCCATTGATTGTAGGAGGAGCACTGGGATTAACAGGGGAGCAGCTTACCTATCTTGTTTCAATTGATATTTTTATGTGCGGTATTGCAACGCTTCTTCAAGTATGGCGCAGCAGATTTTTTGGGATTGGTCTTCCAGTTGTTCTTGGCTGCACATTTACGGCTGTAGGACCAATGATTGCGATTGGCGGTCAGTATGGAATACCGGCAATCTATGGTTCAATACTGGTTTCCGGCATTTTTGTTGTAGCTGTTTCAAAATATTTTGGAAAACTGGTGAAATTTTTTCCTCCAGTGGTAACAGGGTCGGTCGTTACCATTATTGGAATTACGCTAATTCCTGTTGCAATGAACAACATGGCTGGAGGACAGGGAAGCCCTGACTTTGGTTCCATGACAAACATCTCATTGGCTTTCGGAACCTTGCTGTTCATCATTATTCTTTTCCGATTCTTCAAAGGCTTTATTCGTGCCATTGCCATTTTGCTTGGTCTGGCGGCCGGCACTATTACAGCGTTTTTTATGGGAATGGTAGATTTCTCAGCAGTTGGAGAAGCTTCCTGGTTTCATATGCCATCACCTTTTTATTTCGGCATGCCGACATTTGAGGTGACAGCCATCCTGACAATGATTCTAGTAGCAATGGTCAGTTTAGTAGAATCTACGGGCGTATATTTTGCCCTGGGAGATATTTGTGAAGAAAAACTGGAAGAAAAAGATTTGTCAAATGGGTATCGTGCCGAAGGGCTTGCTATTATCCTTGGTGCTGTCTTTAATGCTTTTCCATATACAACCTATTCTCAAAACGTAGGACTTCTTCAGCTGTCAGGCGTAAAAACAAAGAATGTCATCTATACAGCAGGAGCTTTTCTTGTACTGCTTGGGCTGGTTCCGAAAATCGGTGCATTGACGACGATAATTCCAACACCGGTATTAGGAGGCGCAATGGTGGCTATGTTCGGTATGGTAGTAGCTTATGGAATAAAAATGCTCAGCAAAGTGGAGTTCTCCTCGCAGGAAAATTTATTGATCATTGCCTGCTCTGTCGGGATGGGGCTTGGAGTAACAGCTGTTCCTGAATTATTCGCGCAGATGCCTTCAAGTGTGCGTATACTGACAGATAACGGGATCGTGGCAGGGAGTGTGACAGCTATTCTATTAAATATCGTATTCAATGTTGTTAAGGGAAAAAAAGCAGTTCAACATGCATCTTTTGCAGAGCAAAAGGCTTCATAATTCTGTTTTGCGGCAATCACAATAATTTTGGAAAACAATATAATAATCTATCGGTATTTTACATTTTCGAAGCGATTGTTTCTCGCACGAAAGAGAGTGGAATGTGGTGGAGAAATATTATTGTGATAATTGCCGGCTTTTATATAATAAAGAAGAGGTTTGTTCTGCTTGCGGTATCCTTGTTACGAAAAGAATATATATAGAAGTTCAAAAGCATCATAAAAATAATAATGGATTAAATGCATCAGAATAACTGGCTCAATCGCCGGCAGCGCTCCATGGTGGACGCAGCACGAAAACGATAATTGGAAAAGTTTTAGTAATGCTATTCACTTTGTTATTCATTTATAATTAAGATGCACAACAACTCCTTCAAAACACATTGCTTCCTCCTATTGGAGGGAGCTTTTTTTTGTTCTTGAAACATAAATTGCTTTTATTTGGAAAAATTAACAGAAAGCAAATGAAGGAGAGTCACGTATGCCAGCAATTGTATCTGTTGCAGAAGCAATACCTGAACATGTACTGACACAGGATCAGGTTATGGATTTTGCCAGGGATTTATTTTCCGATTCTTTTAAGGATATTGAACGTCTATTAAAAGCTTTCCAGAACGGCCAAATTGAGAAGCGGCACTTTGTAAAGGATCTGGAATGGTTCAAAACAGATAAAACATTTGAAGAGCGAAACAATGCATATATTGAACAGGCTATTGTACTGGGAACAAAGGCTGTAAAGTCTTGTCTGGAAAACAGCATATTCCTGAACAGGAGTCTTCCATACGATGAAATTGATGCAATTTTTACTATATCAAGTTCAGGAATTGCCACTCCGAGCATTGAAGCAAGAATTATGAATGAGCTTCCATTTTCTGAACATGCGAAACGAATTCCTATATGGGGACTGGGTTGTGCCGGCGGCGCATCAGGCCTTTCAAGAGCCTATGAATACTGCCTGGCTTTCCCGAAAGCAAAGGTACTGGTGTTAACGATCGAATTATGCAGTTTGACCTTTCAGCGCAATGACCGGTCAAAGAGCAATCTTATCGGGACGTCTCTTTTTGCTGACGGTGCTGCATGTGCACTTATAACTGGAGATGAGGTGCTTAGAGATTTTCAAAAGCTGTCATCCATTCCGAGAATTGTGGGAACCCAATCGACAACCATGCGAAATTCTCTGGATGTAATGGGTTGGGAAGTGAAGAATGACGGTTTATATGTGGTTTTCTCAAAGGATATACCATCCATAATACAGGGATGGCTGAAGCCTAATGTAACTGAATTTCTAAGAAGCAAAGAGATGGAGATGGAAGAGATAAACCATTTTGTTGCCCATCCGGGAGGTAAAAAAGTGATTGATGCTTATCAGAAAGCGCTGCAAATCAATCCTGGTATGACAGAAACTTCACTTGATGTATTAAAGGAGTTCGGCAATATGTCATCTGCAACAATCCTATACGTACTCAAAAGGTTTATGGAGATCGGCAGTCAGGGAGATACCGGGCTTGCAACTGCACTCGGACCGGGGTTCAGCTCGGAATTGCTGCTGCTGGAATGGGGGTGAATATATGCTGTTCATAATTTTAATTAGTATTATCATGTTGCAGAGGGGGGCAGAGCTTGCTTTAGCCCGCCGTAATGAAAAGTGGATGAAAGGCATTGGCGCACTGGAATTTGGCCAGAGGCATTATCGGTGGATTGTTGCGGTTCATGCGTCCTTTTTTGTCTGCTATCTGCTGGAAGTTATCATCTTTAAAAAAAATCTGTCGCCATTTTGGCCCATACTGCTGACTCTGTTCTTCCTTACCCAGACGGTGAGGATATGGGCACTTCATTCTTTAGGGAGATATTGGAATACAAAAATCATTGTCCTTCCGGGAGCTGAAGTAGTCAGAAGAGGGCCATACCGGTTTATAAAGCATCCGAACTACGCCATTGTAGCTGCGGAATTTCTTGTGATTCCTTTAATGTTTCAGGCTTATATAACAGCTGCTGTATTTACTCTGCTAAATATAGCGGTTTTGTCGGTCAGAATACCAGCCGAAGAAAAAGCACTGAAGGAATTGACAGAATACGAAGAAACATTTTTGCGGTTAAGGTCTTGCTTAAATAGAGATATTAAAAAAGTTTGATAATTTAAAAACCCCTATTGAAAATGATTATCGTTCGTGATAAACTTTTAATTGAATTTGAAAATTATTCTCAATATCATTCCCAACAGGAAGGTGTTGCTACATATGACAATTCTATTTGTTGCTGGCACAATCGCTGCCTATTCACTTGTTATGAAACATGTATTAAATAACGTTGCTAAACCACATACAAGATAATAGTATTCTTTTGGAACCAGGCAGACGCCTGGTTTTTGTTTTTTCGATTGGAGAAAATACAAGCAAATGAACATAGGATAAAATCATAAATTGAGTTCAGCTGAGAAATATTAGAAAAATCAAAGAATAACCGTCCTATATAGGAAAATAATCGAAAATCATATAGAATAGGAAGTAAATTAAAGTTACAAGGGGATTAATGGAAATGGCTGACACGATTTTGCAACCAGGATTGCAGCAGACTGAAATAATGAACAGAATAACTGCTATATATACATTCGCCCAGAGAAATGGGGATAGCCAGACAGCTAAAAGAGCGAAAGATCTCATAATTAAGCTAAAAGACCAGGAATTTGCTATTGCTTTTTGCGGACATTTTTCTGCGGGAAAATCGAGTATGATTAACAAGCTTGCCGGAGAGGATCTCCTTCCGTCATCGCCGATTCCAACCAGTGCTAACCTGGTGAAAGTAAAATCAGGTGATGAAGATTATGCCAAAGTTATTTTTAAGGAAGGAAAGCCAAGGCTTTATCCTGCTCCGTATGATTACGGTCAGGTAAAATCCTATTGCAAGGATGGCGATTCCATTCAATCCATCGAAATAAGCCATTCAGCAACCAGGTTGCCTAATAAGGCAGTAATTATGGATACACCTGGTATTGACTCTACAGATGACGCGCATAGAATTGCTACTGAATCTGCTCTTCATTTGGCTGACCTTATTTTTTACGTAATGGATTATAATCATGTCCAGTCGGAATTAAATTTTCTTTTTACAAAAGAGCTTACCGCTGCTGGAAAAGAGGTTTATCTTGTCATCAATCAAATTGATAAACATCGTGATGAAGAACTCAGCTTTGACCAGTTTAAAGATAGCGTAAAGGAATCATTTGCATCCTGGGGAGTAAAGCCAGCCCGGATCTTTTACACCACGTTAAGAGACGAAAATCACCAGGCAAATGAATTTAAAGATCTTCAGAACTTTGTCAACAGCAGCATAGATAACCGTGAAGAGCTTTTGCCCCAATCTATATTTAATTCTTTAAAGAAGTTAACAGATGATCATCTGGCATTTTTAGAAGAATCCCATGCAGCTGAAAAGGATAAATGGGAAGGAAAATTGGCTGAGCTGAATCAGGATGAACGGTATCAGCTCGAAAGCAGGCTGCAAGAGTTAGAGAGTCAGCTTAATAAGCTGAAATCTTCCATACATGAAGCAGATATTGAGTTAACTGGAAAGATTGATGAGATTTTAAAAAACGCTTACTTAATGCCTTTCCAGACGAGGGAACTGGCTGAATCTTACCTAGAGTCGTGCCAGCCTTCCTTTAAAATTGGCTTATTTTTCAGCAGACAGAAAACGGAGCAGGAACGGTCCTTGCGGCTTGAGCGCTTTTATCAGGACTTCTCAGAAAAGGTAAAGTCTCAGCTGGAGTGGCATATAAAAGAGCTGTTTTTACATCAGTTCAAGCAGCATAATATCCATCATTCAGAAATTCTGGCACAAGTACAAAGCTTCAAGCTTTCTTTTGAACCGGATCTTCTAGCTGAAACGGTAAAATCCGGTGCCATGGTTTCAGGAGATTATGTTCTACAGTATACAAACGACACCGCAGAGGCAGTAAAGAGAATTGCCAAAAAGAGTGCTGCTTTCTTGAAGGATGCACTTCTGGAAGCGCTTGAGGAAAATAACCGCGTCGATCAAACTGAACTGGCCAATGAAATTCGCGAGCTTTCTTCTTATGCTGATGCACTGAGTGCGATTAAAACCCTTAATGACAAAATTAAGAAGGCATCTGAAGAGATGAATGTCTATCTAACAGGTGACTTTGGTCATGATGAATTTCAAGAGCAAACCAGAATACTTGCTTTAGAAGATGTCGAGGAAGCAGAAGTTATTTTCATGCATGAAGATAAAATGGAGAAGGAAAAGGTGCTTAATAAGCCTGAAAAATCAGCGGAAGAAGAGTCGGCAGGGGAAACGGTTCCAGCAGTTTCTGTTCAGCCTGTAATTGAAAAGCTTCAATTCACCGCGAAGGCCGTAAAAGAAGTTCCAGGTTTCAGAAAGCTTGCAGCTGATTTGGCAGATCAAGCTTCAAGGCTTGAGAGCAAAGAATTCACCGTAGCCCTCTTTGGTGCATTTAGTGCAGGTAAGTCCTCCTTTGCCAATGCATTAATCGGGAATAAACTGCTTCCGGTTTCGCCAAATCCGACCACAGCTGCAATCAACAAAATTAAACCTGTTACGGCAGAAAATGAGCATGGAACCGTTCAAGTAAAAGTAAAGGACTCACAGACTCTCTTAAATGATATCAATTATTCATTGAAGGTCTTTGATTATTCTGCAGAAAACTTCGGAGATGCTGCTGAAGCTATTAAGAAAATCACTGGGGAAGGCCAGGATTTTGATGCGAATGAAAAGACACACTTTGCATTTTTGAATGCATTTATGAAAGGCTTTGATTTCTTCGCAGATCGGCTTGGAAAAGTCATAAAAGCTGATTTGGAGGAGTTTAGGGACTATGTTGCCAATGAAGAAAAATCATGCTTTGTTGAAACGATTGAAGTTTATTTTGACTGTGAACTGACAAGGCAGGGAATTACCCTGGTTGACACACCTGGGGCAGATTCGATTAATGCGAGGCATACCGGGGTCGCATTTGAATATATAAAAAACTCGGATGCAATCCTTTTTGTCACTTATTATAATCATGCCTTCTCAAAAGCCGATAGAGAGTTCCTTATCCAGCTGGGGAGGGTAAAGGATACCTTCTCCCTTGATAAGATGTTCTTTATCGTTAATGCCATTGACCTTGCCAATAATGAGGAAGAAAAAGAATCTGTCCTCCAGTACGTTGAAGAACAGCTGGTGCAATACGGAATCCGCCGCCCGCATCTATCCGGTATCTCAAGCCTCCAAGCTTTGGAAGAGAAGCTGGATAGCAGCAAAGAAGAAGTGTCCAATATCAGTTCCTTTGAAAAAAGCTTTTATTCCTTTATTAATCAGGACCTGCTGAATATTTCAATCTCATCTGCAGAAACAGAGTGGAAGCGCCTATTAGCACAGCTCAGGTCATATATTTCTTCTTCCCAGGAAGATAAGGAAGTCAGGTTTGAAAAGCTGAAACAGATTGAAGAAGAGCATCAAAAGATTACTGATATTATCCGCGGGCAAAAATCAGAACTGCTGTCCCAAAGGCTTGAACAAGAAACGGATGAGCTTGTATTTTACATTAAGCAAAGAGTATTTCTGCGTTTCTATGACTTTGTTAAAGAGACCTTCAACCCCTCAGTTCTGAAGGATGACGGCAGGAATTTAAAGAAAATGCTTAAGATGGCGCTTGATGAATTCCTTGCAAGTTTTGGATTTGATTTTGCTCAGGAGCTTCGCGCAACGACATTAAGGCTTGAATCCTATATCTCCAAGCTGATTGGCCAGCAGCAGGAGACTATTGCAAAGAGAGCCGCAAATGTGAACAGTGATTTGTCTTTTAGCACCTTTGAGCCGTTAAAAATGGAAAGTATTGAATTTGATTCAGCATTTTCCAATGAAGACCCTAATCAATTTAAAAAAGCTTTATCCTACTTTAAAAATCCAAAATCATTTTTTGAAAAGAATGAACGCAAACAATTAGCGGATGAGCTAGAGAAGAATCTGCAGGAACCTGCAGAACGCTATCTGCAGGCTGAGAGCAGCAGACTGAAATTCCATTACAGCAGCCAGCTCATGACTGAATTTGAGCGGATGCTCAATTTGCTGATTGAACAGAACAACGAATATTATGAAGGAATTGCCGCTGCTTTAAAAGATGATTTCCCAATTGATGAGCTGAAAGAAATTGAGAGGAAGATTTCACAGTACGCATAAAAGGTATTGAAAGGTTGCTGCTTTCTTATGGATAAATGGCTTTCCGCTGCTGAAGAAAAATACAATATTGACATCCTTTTTGCATGTGAAGCAGGAAGCAGGGCCTGGGGGACAGATGAAGCGGATTCAGATTATGATATCCGCTTCATTTTCAAACATAGGAATCTGAAAGCATACCTTTCCCTTGAACGCACAATAGAAGTTATTAATACAGATGCCCCCTATGATGCTCACGGCTGGGATGTCTTTAAAGCATTTGATCTTATGCAAAAATCCAATCCGAGTTTATTCGAATGGGCTTACTCGCCTATTATATACAAGGATATGAAAGGCTTTTCCGAAAGGCTGAGGAGTTTTGCAGAAGAAGAATATTCAAGATTTAAGTTGTTTCAGCATTACATTCAGCTGTTTTCCCGCAATCTTGGTGAAGCGATGAAAAAAGATGATTTTACGTTAAAAAAACAAAAGCTGCTGATTCAGGCAGTAAGGGCCTGCCTCATTTCAAAGCAGCTGCTTAAGCAAACCAATGTAAAAGGGGATTTTTTATATACTGGCCTCTTTAGCCTAAAAGAAGAGGATGATTTTACTCGCTTTTATCGCACCCTGGTGCATGCAAAACAAAGCGGGAGGGTAATCCAGAAACTTTTAGCAAAGCAAATGGCTGAGAAATTGGTATCAGAAAGGGATCTGCTCTATGCAGCAGCTGACTCAATCCCTAAAGGAAAAAGCAGGGTATCCGGACTGAATGAATGGCTCTGGGAACTGCTGAATGTTTAGAATACTTTCGGGGAAGAAAAGGGAGAGAAATGGAGAAAAATTCTTTTCATGCATGTGCAACCTGCGTAAACTTCCAGCCTGAAAAACGTAAAGACGGAATGGTTTATTTTTGCAGCAGACTGGGCTATGAAACGAAGCCTGACTATCAATTTAATTGCTGGACACCTAAGGAACATATAAAACGCCTGATGGAAAAGAGGAAAGGGGAAAACCTTACATGAAGTATCTAGCAGAAAAGGAATGGGTATTATCAAAAATGGATGATCCCAAAATCCGAATTGCTGACTGCCGCTTTAAACTAGGTTCGCCTGATGTAGGGCGCAGCTTATATGAACATAATCATATTCCCAATGCCGTGTATTTTGATCTGGAGAAAGATTTGTCAGGTACGGTAAGGGAACACGGAGGCCGGCACCCCCTGCCAGATCCAGCTCAATTAAAAAATGTCCTTGAGCAAGCCGGAATCAGCAGAGATACAACAGTTATCGCCTATGACGGCGGTGAAGGGGCCTTTGCAGCAAGGTTCTGGTGGCTGCTCAGGTATTTAGGGCATGAGAATGTTTTTGTATTGAATGGAGGATTCAAGGAATGGACAGAAAGCGATTATCCTCTATCTAAAGAAGTTCCAAGCATTGAGAGAGCTGATTTTAAAATTGAACTGCAGCCTGATATAGTTGCCTCGTACGACGAAGTTAAAAGCGCAGCAGGAAATCAGGACAGTGCTGTATTAATTGACTCGAGAGAGGAAAAGAGATACCTGGGGCAGGAGGAGCCGATTGATAAGAAAGCGGGCCATATTCCGGGGGCAGTCAATAAAGTTTGGCTTGAGGCATATAGAAATGGGAGATTTAAAGATGCAGGTGAACAGGAAATACGATTTTCGGAGATTGATAAAGACAAACCCATAATCGTTTATTGCGGCTCAGGTGTAACAGCAGCACCTAATTATCTAGCTTTAAAGGAAGCGGGTTATAAAAATGTTAAATTATATGCCGGAAGCTTCAGTGATTGGATCTCTTATGACAGCAATAATATAGAGACTGTCGAAAAATAGTGAAATCCCTTTAAAAAAAGGGATTT
>NZ_JCAXER010000037.1:0-46323 GCF_059758675.1 Cytobacillus sp. GQ23 | reverse complement strand
GAGAAGAACCCCGCTCACATTAACCGGAGCGGGGTTCTTCTTTAGCTTATCCTGCAGGATGAAAATTTTGAGCTTTATCCGGAAAAGGCAGCCCAAGATTGCCCCTTAGTGTTTCGCTTGTATATTCTGTTCTAAAGAGGCCCCTATCTTGAAGGAAAGGAATAACGTATTGAACAAAATCTGAAAAGCCTTCACTCATTAACTGGGGCATGATGTTAAACCCGTCAGCACCCGCATTTTCAAACCATAGCTGAAGTTCATCCGCTACCTGCTCAGCCGTCCCGGCAATTGTATAATGCCCCCTGCCTCCTGCAAGCCTGAGTAGCAATTGTCTAATGGTAAGATTCTCTTTTTCAGCCAGATCCCGAATAAGCTTGGTTCGGCTTTGATGCCCTTGAATTTCGTGGATTTCCGGCAGTTCAGGCAGCGGACCATCCAGCGGATAGCCTGTTAAGTCAATGCCAATGCGATTGGAAAGCTGTAAAAGACTATACTCTGGATTGGTCAAATGATGAAGCTCTGCCTCTTTTTCTTTGGCAGCTTCTTCTGTTTCTCCTATAATAGGGCAAATGCCCGGCAAGATGATAAGGTTCTCCGGATTTCGGCCAAACTCGGCGGCCCTTGTTTTTAAAGCTTTGTAAAATGCTTGTGCGTCAGAAAGCGACTGCTGTGCTGTAAAAACCACTTCAGCGAATTGAGCAGCGAAATCAATGCCGGTTTTGGAGGAGCCAGCCTGTACAATGACAGGCTGCCCCTGAGGTGATCTCGGGCTGTTTAACGGGCCCTTTACCGAATAGCAGCTGCCTTTGTGGTTAATTTCATGGACTTTATCACTCAAGGAATATATCCCAGCTTCCTTATCCCTTATTAACGCTCCTTCTTCCCAGCTGTCCCATAGTTTCTTTGTGACTTCCACAAATTCTTTCGCGCGCTCATAGCGCTCCTTGTGTGCCGGTATTTTCTCCAGGTTAAAGTTTTTGGCTTCCGCATCTGTTCCTGATGTGACGACATTCCAGCCTGCACGGCCTTTACTTAAATGATCCAGGGAAGAAAACTTTCTGGCCACATTGAAAGGCTCATTAAAAGTAGTCGAGACTGTTCCAATCAGTCCAATTTTTTTAGTTGCAGCCGATAATGCTGATAATAGAGTGAGAGGTTCAAAGCCTCCTCCGCCAAGCTCACCATATTTGACTGCTCTTGTTGATACCGAATACCTGTCTGATAGAAAGATAGAATCCAGCTTTGCTTCTTCTGCTTTTTGTGTAATTTCCATATAATAATTTATATCATGTGCCCGCTCAGGGTCTGATGAAGGGTGCCTCCAAGCAGCCTCATGATGTCCCATGCTTGTTAAAAATAAATTCAGGTGTATTTTACGGTTTCCCATTCTCTCTGCCTCCATTATTTAGCCTTTATAGCTCTCCCGCCATTTAAGCCATCTTCTTTCAAAAAACCTTACAAACGAGTCTGAAGCCTTTCCAAATACTGCAAAAATAATAATTCCTGCAAATACAACCGTTGTTTGTGAAAACTGCCGGGCATCCGTAATTAAATATCCAATACCTTCGCTTGACCCCATGAGTTCCGCAGCAACGAGCGCAAGCCATGCTGCACCTAATGCAAGACGAAGCCCAAGCAGGATATTTGGCAGGGCTGAAGGAAGGATCAAATTCGTGATTTGCTTCCATCTGCTGAATTCAAGGACTTTGGCAACATCGAATAATTTGGCATCCACACTGCGTATGCCCAGGAAAGCATTAACATAGAGCGGAAAGAAAGCTCCTTTTGCAATAAGAAGAACCTTTGAGACTTCACCAAAACCAAACCACAAGATAAACAGCGGAATGACTGCAAGAGTAGGAATGGTACGAAGCATTTGCAGCGTCGGATCCAGCGTATGCTCCACCTTACTGGAAAAGCCGACAGCTAATCCCGCGATCAATCCAAGGGTTCCTCCAATAAGAAATCCTCCCAAGGCCCGCAAAAAGCTGACTTGAAAATGGTAAAGAAGATTGCCAGCAGTCAGCAGCTCGATAAATGAGCTGAAAATGCTGCTTGGCCTTGGCAGGAGTGTTTCAGAGATTAGCTGATAATAGCCAGCAAATTCCCACATAAGGAGGACGAGCAGCGGAAAAACCATCCCTCTTAAGAACACGCCCCATTTTTTATCACTGTTTCCTTTCAATTCTTTTATTTTCAATTTCGCTTTCTCCTGAACAAATACCCTCGGGTGAGCCCAGTCTGCTTTATTATTCAATCCTTACACCTCCGCTAGATTCCTGCCTGATCCATTAATTCAAGTTCATCTGCTTTTTCAAATTCATTCAAAATAAGCTGACGGAATTCCTGAAACGTCTTATTTGATTTTTTCCTTGGATGCGGCAAATTGATTTTCACCACTTTTTGAATGGTGCCTGGCCTTGCATTCATAATGACTACCCGATCTGCCAGATAAATAGCTTCATCTATATCATGGGTAACAAAAAGCATGGTAGTTTTATTCTCATGCCAAATATCAAGCAGCACCTCCTGCATATGTGATCTTGTGAACGCATCAAGAGCACCAAAAGGTTCATCCAGCAGCAATACCTTTGGATTTCGCAGAAGGGCACGGGCTATGGCCGCCCTTTGCGCCATCCCTCCCGAAAGCTCTCGCGGATACGCTTTGGCGAAACCCTCCAGTTTCACCAGCTGAATTAATTCTTTTACCTTATCTCTCACTTCTTTATTTCTTAATGTAAAGTTCGAGGCAATGTTCTTCTCCACCGTTTGCCAGGGAAATAGCCTGGGCTCCTGAAATATAAAGCCTTTATCTATACTGGGGCCTTTTACTTCCTTCCCGTCAATCTCCACAATGCCTTCCACATCATTATCCAGACCCGCTATGATTTTCAGCAGTGTGCTTTTCCCGCATCCGCTGGGACCTATAACCGTAATTAATTCACCATCTTCAACAGCTAAATGAATATCCTTTAAAGCCTGAACTTCCCCTTTTTCCGAAAGAAATGTCTTGCTTAAATCGCTAATTTCTAAAAAAGCCATTTGAAATCTCCCTCCTCTAATAGTTTCAGCTGTAAGTACAAATAAAAAAGACACGTTCTATGAAAATAGATATCGTGTCTTCTCCGGGGGACCGGTCGAATGACTGTCTGCTATAACAGAGCTTTGGTTTTTTGGGAGATGTCTGTTAGCTGTCCAAGCTGATCTGTAATTCTTTCAAGCAGTTCCTCATTTTTAATTGGATTTTCGAAATCCTCTTTATCCACATATTGGTCGGTGAGATACACTCCTTTTAGTATGGTCTGGGCGCTTAGCGCAGCCAATAACGGCTTTAAGGAATAATCAATTGCCAGCAGATGGGCGGGACTTCCTCCCACCATTAATGGAAATACAGGCTTATCTTTAAAAACGTCTTGGGGCAGAATATCCAGCAATGCTTTCAAGGTCCCTGTATAAGAAGCTTTATATACCGGAGAAATAATAAGGATGCCGCTTGCCTCCTTGATTTCTTCAGAAAGCTTTTTGATTGAAGGATCATCATACCGCCCTTCAATCAGAACATCGGCCGGAAAATCAAGTACAGAATATTCTTTTACGGTAAACCCTTGTTTAAAAGATTCCTTCCGCAGAAAGTTTACAAGTATAGAAGATCTTGAAACAGCAGATGGACTTCCCGATATAGCCACAAAATAACTCATAACCTTCATCCCCTTTCTTTTCAAAACACTACCCAACAATACCTATGGGCAAACTAGGAATAAAACCAAAAAATAAACATCACCTCTTCCCATTATTAGACTCCACCCGTATTTTTTCCGTTATCTCCACTTGTGCCACTTTTCCTGCATGAAGGGTAATGACTACTGACCCATAATCAATATCCTTAATAGAAGATAAAATATACTTTTCATACTCAGCCGTGATTTTTGCCATTGTAATTACTCCCTTCCTTAAGATATTTATATGTTAAAATCATCAGGTATGAAGATTTTGAGCTGCTTCGGTTTAATGAATACTTCTTCCCCTTCTTTCAATCCCAGCCTGTGATACTTTTCTTTTGGGATTTCTGCCTCAAGATACTCATTGGTATCTTTCCTGACAAGTTCTATTTGTACGATCGGGCCAACTATATGCAAGTGGGATATTGCTGCGTGTACTGAATCATTTGAAGCTTCTCTGCTGATGCTGATATCATGCGGCCTTGCATAGCCTACTGCCTCCAGATTATCTGACCCTGCCCAATCCGGAATTTCCAAGGCTACTTCACCTTGCTTAAGCTTTCCATTTTTCAGCCTTCCCCTGAATAAATTGACGCTCCCTAAAAAGTCATATACAAAAGGAGTCTGGGGATTATCATATACTTCTTCCGGTGTTCCAACTTGCTCGATTTTCCCCTGATTCATCACGACAATCTTGTCAGCAACATCCAATGCCTCTTCCTGATCATGTGTAACAAATATGCTTGAAATCTGGAATTCGTCATGGAGTCTTCTCAGCCACCTTCTCAGCTCTATTCTGACCTTCGCATCAAGAGCTCCAAATGGTTCATCCAATAAAAGAACCTTGGGTTCAGCGGCCAATGCTCTTGCAAGCGCAACCCTCTGCCGCTGTCCCCCAGATAGCTGGGCAGGATACCGGTTTGCCAGGTCTTTCAGCTTTACAAGCTCCAGCAGTTCATAAACCTTGCTCTCAATTTCTTTTTTGCCAGGCCGCTCTTTCCTTGGCCTTACTCTCAGACCATAAGCGACATTATCAAATACGGTCATATGACGAAACAGTGCATAATGCTGGAAGACAAACCCAACTTTTCGTTCTTTAGCATTAATGGCGGTAATGTTCTCACTGTCAAAAAATATAGAACCCTTGTCAGCTGCTTCTAAGCCGGCAATAATCCGCAGCAAAGAGGTTTTTCCCGAACCAGAAGGGCCTAATAAAGCTACCAGCTCTCCTTTCTGGATTTCAAGATTGATATTTTCCAATGCCTGAAATGTTCCAAAGGCTTTGTAAACGGAATTTATCACGATACTCATTTCTGAATTCCCCTCACTTCTATGATTTCTATGCTCTTTCCTTTTTTCCATGCCATTCCAGAATGTTTTTTATAATAAGTGTGAAAATGGCCATTATCGACATTAAAGAAGCAATAGCAAACGCAGCAGCAAATTGATATTCGCCATATAGGATTTCAATATGCAGGGGCATTGTATTGGTGAGGCCTCTTATATGCCCGGATACGACCGAAACTGCCCCAAACTCGCCAATCGCACGCGCATTGCAGAGAATCATGCCGTAAAGAAGTGCCCATTTGATATTAGGCATGGTTACATGCCAAAATGTCTTCCATCCCCCTGCCCCAAGAGTGATTGATGCTTCCTCTTCTGCTGTTCCCTGTGCCTGCATCAGCGGAATCAATTCCCTTGCAATAAAGGGAATTGTTACAAAGATTGTCGCAAGAACAATACCAGGCACTGCAAATATAATCTTGATATCCCTCTCAAAAAGCCATTCCCCGAAAAGCCCCTGAGAGCCGAACAGCAAAACGAAAATTAAACCGGCAATGACTGGAGAGACTGCAAACGGAAGGTCAATCAGCGTAATAAGCAGGTTCTTTCCTTTAAAGTGAAACTTTGTAATGGCCCAGGCCGCCATGATGCCAAAGAAAGCATTCAGCGGAACAGCAATAATGGCTACCAATAGGGTCAGCTTAATCGCAGATAATGCATCTGGATTTGTAATTGCCTCCAGATAAACCGCGAGCCCCTTTTCAAAAGCCTGAACAAAAACCGTGACCAGCGGCAAGAACAGAAACAACCCCAAAAATATTAAAGCAAAACTGATTAACAGCCATTGAACCCATAAAGGATCCTTTGCTTCTCTCGTGCTCTTAAGCGGAGCATTACTAAGATTCATTGGTATATTCCCGCCCATATCACTACCCCTTTCTTTATAGAATGAACAAAGCCGAAAAGCCACTTAAAACTGAGTCTTCCAAGCCTATTGCGACATAAACTTTCTGTTCGTCCACCATTGAATAATATTGATAATAAATAACAGCAAAAACGACGCTACCAGCATGACAGTTGCAATGGCTGTAGCACCTGCATAGTCATATTGCTCAAGTTTTGTCATTATCAGCAGGGGTGTAATTTCCGTTTTCATGGGCATATTTCCTGAGATAAAAACGACTGACCCATACTCCCCAAGAGACCTTGCGAAGGCAAGAGTGAACCCTGCAAGTGCTGCCGGCAGCAATTCCGGGAAAATAACTTTTCTGAAAGTCTGAAAACGGCTTGCTCCGAGGGAGGCAGAAGCTTCCTCCACCTCTTTTTCAAGACTTTGCAGGACAGGCTGCACCATTCTTACCACGAACGGAAGCCCGATAAAAGTCAGAGCAATCACCACCCCGATTGGTGTAAAAGCCACCTTGAACCCCAGCAGGCTTCCAATCCATCCATTAGGTGAATATACAGTTGTCAGGGCAATGCCAGCAACTGCCGTTGGAAGAGCAAAGGGCAAATCTACAAGAGCGTCAATAATCTTCTTTCCCGGAAAGGAATATCTGACCAGAACCCATGCCAGGAGGACACCAAATACCATATTTATTAAACCAGCTGCCAAGGACGCACCAAAGCTCAGCTTGTAGGAGGCCATTACTCTTGGATCCAGCACCGTGCTCCAAAATGCAGCCCAGCCCATTTGAGAACTATAAAAAATGATCATGGACAGCGGCAATAAAACTAAAATACTAAGGTAAAGCATCGTATACCCCATTGTTAAGCCGAAACCTGGAAGCACACTATATTTTTTGAATTCCGTTCCTTTCGCTTTCCTCAACTCCATCACCTGGATCCTCTCATTCTCATGCTGTTTTATTGGAGGTAGATCTCATCAAATGTTCCGCCATCATTAAAGTGGGTTTCCTGTGCTTTTTGCCATCCTCCGAATTCTTCATCTACTGTAACGAATTCAATATCAGCAAACTGATCGGAGTATTTTTTCAGCACTTCAGTATTTCTCGGTCTGTAATAGTTCTTTTCTGCAATTTCCTGTCCGGTTTCACTGTACAAATACTTTAAATAAGCTTCTGCTGCAGCGGCCGTTCCTTTTTTCTCGGCTATTTTATCGACTACTGCTACAGGCGGCTCCGCAAGAATACTAAGCGATGGATTCACAATTTCAAATTTTTCTTTGCCCAGCTCATTGATGGATAAATAGGCTTCATTTTCCCATGCTATAAGAACATCTCCGATTTCCCGCTGAACAAATGTATTGGTTGAATCGCGGGCTCCTGAATCAAGAACCTCCACATTCTTATACAAATTTTTCACAAAGTCTTTGATCTGCTTTTCGTCTCCATTAAACTGCTTGCTCGCATAAGCCCATGCCGCAAGATAGTTCCACCTTGCCCCTCCTGATGTTTTTGGATTAGGTGTGATAACCGAAACATCTTCCCTGATTAGGTCATCCCAATCTTGAATATTTTTTGGATTCCCTTTTCGAACCAAAAAGACAATGGTGGATGTGTAAGGAGTAGAATTATCATCCAGTCTCTTCTGCCAGTCTTTATCGATGATTCCCCGCTTATTGGCTATTTCATCAATATCATAGGCAAGAGCCAAAGTGACGACATCCGCCTGAAGCCCGTCAATGACAGATCTTGCCTGCTTTCCGGAACCTCCATGTGACTGCTGAATCGTTACATCCTGCCCTGTTTCTTCCTTCCAGTATTTGATGAACTCCTGATTGAACTCCTGATAAAGCTCCCGTGTCGGATCATATGAAACATTTAAAAGTTCAATCGGATCCTTTCCTAAGCTGCCTTCATCTCCCGCTTTTCCACTGCTCTCCTGACTGCATCCTGTAATAGAAGACAAAGCCAGCAAACCAGCGGCCAATAATCCTACAAAAGAATTCTTTTTCCTGCCCATCCAAGATCTCTCCTTTTGATTGTCTTTATAAAAAAAGACCGCATGCTTAGTCCATAAGCAGCGGCCTTCAGTTTATCTGATCAGCTCAATATTCTTTTATCTATCAATTGTTCTCTTCCTGCATGGTCATGTTATTCGCATATTCGCGCTCAAGGTCAGATAAGGTTAACTCAAACAAATGGCGTTCCCCTTTCTTGTAGACTCCGGCGCTTATCAGACTATTAATTAAATATCTCTTTCTGCCTTCAACTGCCTTTCTTAGATACTTTGACACCTAACTCCCTCCCTGATTTACTCAATCAATAGCTCCCTTTGCTGCAAGTGCTTTTGGTTGACCAATCAGCGACAAAGCATAATTTCTGCTAAATTTATTATTCAGTGCATCATACTCGTCCTGCAGTGAAAACGTTACTGCAAGTGTATTTTTGACCATCACCTCCAGCGAATAATTATTAATACCAACAAAACACAGTGATTTACTCGGAATAAAGAGATAAAAAAAGCCCTCAAGTTCTTTTGGAACAAAAGGGCCTTTGGTTTTCCAATCGGCAATTAATTTGAAATTCTTGTTAGAAATGAATTTACAATGAATTATTAGAAAAGTCAATCCCCTTTTTTCTGATTTTTGTCAATTGGGCTTCTTTTTCTAATTGCTATAAGGCAGCGAATAGCATTCTGACTTTACTGCTGATAAACTCCGGCTAATTTGTTTGACTTTAAAAAAATTTTATTTTATAGTAATTGACGTATCAATCATTGACCTATCAATTATAAGGCGGGGATGCTGTGTTTAATTGTTCAAAGGAAGAAGAACTTATTGCGGCCCGGCTATTTGAGCTCAGTAAGCAGACAATGCCGAAGTTTGAGCGCTGTACAGGCATCAGCCAATCTCGGCTTGAGATTCTTCGGGAGCTTTTTGAAGCGGAGGAAATTACGCAGCGGGAGCTTCAGAAAAAAGTGAATATTGATCATGCTGCTGTCACCAGACACCTTAAGCAGCTAGAAGAAAAAGGCATGGTGATCCGCAGGAAAAACCCCGAAGATAACCGCTTTACTTATGTCAGTTTGACAGAGGAAGGCAAAGCGAAGATTGCTGCTTACTGCGAAGAAAAGCAGCGGTTTATTTCCAAAATCCTGAACGGCTTTTCGGAACTTGAGCGAAGCACACTATTAAATATGCTCACGCGCATCCAGAAAAGTGTAGATAAAATGTAATTTTCACATCCAGAAAAAACATAAAGGAGAGTTCATCATGAATAAAACCATTAACAATGACTTTAAAGAAATCATCACAGGCCGACGTTCCATCCGTAATTATGACCCAACAGTCAAAATCAGCCGAGAAGAAATGGCAGAAATCCTGGAAGAAGCTTCTTTAGCTCCTTCATCTGTAAACCTGCAGCCTTGGCGCTTTGTTGTCATTGATTCAAAAGAAGGCAAAGAAACACTGGCACCGCTCGCAAAATTCAATCAGAGACAAGTTGAGACATCAGCAGCTGTCATTGCTGTTTTTGTTGATATGAAAAGTGAAGTGTTTATTGAAGAAATTTATGATACTGCTGTTGAAAAAGGATACATGCCTGCCGAAGTAAGAGACCAGCAGGTGCCATCCATTAAGGGCTATTTTGAAAACATGACATTTGAGCAAAAGAAAGAAATGAATCTGATTGATGCCGGTCTCGTATCCATGCAGCTTATGCTCGCAGCACGTGCTCATGGCTATGATACAAATCCAATTGGAGGCTATGAAAAAGACCGCATTGCAGAAGCTTTTGATCTGGACAAGGAACGCTACTATCCTGTCATGCTAATCTCCATCGGGAAAGCTGCTGATAAAGGGTACAAATCCGTTCGCCTGCCTGTTGAAGAAATCACGGAGTGGAAATAACTCATTAAGGAGAGATTAAATATGATCATTATTCATGCCGGCTTCAAAGTCCAAGCTGAAAAAGAAACTGAATTTCTTGCTGAAATTAGTCCGCTGATCGAATCTTCAAGAGCAGAAGAAGGCAATATCACTTATGACCTCTTGAAGGATACAGAACAAGCAGGATCATATACGATGGTTGAATTATGGAAGGATATGGACGCAGTGAAGTTTCACAATCAGACGGACCATTTTACTGCATTTACAGCAAAAGCTCCTCAATATTTTACAGCACCTCCTCAGGTGAATGTGTATGATGCAAAGGCTGCGGACAGTAAGTAACAATAATGCAAAAAAACGCTTGAGATTTTATAATCCCAAGCGTTTTTTAATATCTAATTTACAAGCCTTTCCTGGCCGGCATGGAGTTTTTTCATTGCAAATCTTGCAATAGGCTGTGCAATCACCAGCTCAACCCAGAATGCAATTCCGAAATTCCTGAACCAGCTCTGGAAAAAGTTCTGAAACGGCTCCAGGCTTATTTGTTTGGAACCAATCCAGGTGCCTATTATAGTTAAAAGAATAGAAAGAATGGTCACATTCAATAGAGTATTTAATAAAACCCTGGCATTAAATCCGTCCGTTTCCCCAGCAAACCTTTGCATAATTCTGCCGGCTAACGGTCCCGCCACTAGCCTTACAAGCAAGACCACGATCACCCACATAAACGGAATAATCTTTAAAGTTTCCAAATAGGTTTCTTTACTGAAGCCGCGTTCCATTCCCACAATAATCGGTGCAATTGTGTTTACCGAAATAACAGAAATGATCAGCAAAAATAATATGCCTTCTTTTGCATTTTGAGGCAGCCTGACCTCTTTATACATAATTTCCCCTCCGAAATTCAAACTAAAAATTTCAGATGGCAGACGTATCTTTCGACATATATTTTTGGCCAGTAAAGCCAATATCTCTACACACTGATTTAATAATTATACCAAATCAGCTATGGATGTTTCTAATGTTTTATTTACTGTTCTCTTTTTGGTCATGATAAGCAATGAGAATGACTTCTTCTCCCTTTTCCTCACTTAATCGCTTTTCCAGATTGTGCACCTGCTGCAGATCCCCATCAGACAAATTTGCAAATTGATATTCTTTATCCATTTTTTCATCACCTTTTTGTAATAGAATACCTAAAGTTTGTGTTTTTCAAGCATTTTTATTCACACTCTCTAGTTATTCCACAATACGGCAAAGGCTAGGATAGCTAACACCAGGCTCAGCAGCAATGACATGCCCCAATGCTTCTTTTCAGTCATTTTAAATAAAACATTCATCACTGAACTAATTGCCAGAAAAATAAAGAATACAAAAATAAAAATCATAAATTCCACTGCTTCTCAACCTGCCTTCTGCTCTGTTTTAGCAAGGGAAAAGAAGAGCTTTCCAAGACTCACAATGAAAAGGCGCAATTTCAACATAGCACAGACAGAAGGGTGCAGGACAAAAGAAATTGGCCCCTTAAAATTAACAGGGCTTTTTCTATTTTCCCTCGCCTGTTCATCAGCCTAAATCTTTCAAAACCGCCATTTCCTTTCCGAAGCGGTTGCCGTGGTCAGCAAACCCTAAACTTGCATAAAGGTTGTGTGCCCCAAGATTCTCGGGATGGTAGCCTACCGCAAGCTTTTTCGCATTCGGCAGTTTCTCCATCTCTGCAATCATCAGCTCTGTCGCTTTTTTGCCTATTCCCTTGCCCTGGTAAGTCTTATCCACCATGATCCGGTAAATCCAGTATGCATCCAGCTCTTCTATACATGTATTAAACATTAAGAAGCCGACCGCTTTATCATCCAAGTAAATCGCATATGGTTTCAGCCCTGTTTCAAACTTAGATTGCGCAATGGAAACAGCATTTGGCTCCATATAAGATTTTTGTTCCTCTGAAAGCTTTAATAAGCAGCAATCATACCAATTGTCTGCTGTTACTTCTTTAATTGTTATTTTGCCGGTATTCATATAAATTTCCCCTTTACATATTTTGGGGAAACGCTGATTTTAATTAGGCGTTCTCCCCTTAATTTGTTCCTTAATCACTAAAGTTTTATTTAGCATAATGAACGCCTCCTTTTACTAAATTATCAGAAATCGCAAGACTTACTCATTATACTATAATATTCCAGTAATTACGCACATCTGATTTCAGTTATTTTTTCTATGAAAAGGCCATATATAATATATTGATTCAGCAAAAAAGGGGAGGATGCGATAATATGCCAGCGAAACAAATTCGTTTACGAAGAATTCAAAGCCTTGCTCACGACATTATGGTAGAAATGAATACAAAGGAAGACCATAAGAAGAATGAATCATACAGAACAGTGATTGATGACCTATCACGTGCGATTGGGGAACTTTCTGATCCATCGGGTGAATATTCATTGGATTATGTAGAAGAAAAAATCGGCACTGCCCATTATAAAATATTTAAAAACATGAAAAAGCTGACACCTCTTCGAAAAACAAAAGAATCGGCAAGATAAAATTTTTTGAATGAAACTGATAATTATTATCAATAATAGATAAAGAAGGTAACCAAATCGGTTACCCCTTGGTTTACATTCCAGGTTCAAAGGTTTTACAATCTGTCTCTTTGCTGTTGGAAGCCTGCTTGCCTGTGTGGCTCACAACGTAAATAGCATCTGCGGAGCACTTATTTCCTTTTTCCCAATAAGTGCAGTTATTTACTTCACAAAGTACATCTTTAGCCATTTATATCACCTCCTGGCCATTATTTTCTTCAAATCAGGACGGTGATATACATGGCCATCTATTTAACTGAATTCCATTCTTCTTTCAGAATCGCGTAATAATACTCATCCCACCACTCATCTCCATGTGGAATGCACTTTTTGAAAAAGCCTTCCCGCCTCATGCCGATTTTCTCCATCACGCGGTAAGATGGCGGGTTCTCAGGCTGGCAGGTTGCGATAATCCGGTGCAGGCCAAGCTCTTCAAAGCCATATTTCAATACCGCATAAGCGGCTTCTGACGCGTAGCCCTTATTATAGAACTTCGGATTAAACACCCAGCCGATTTCAAAGGTGTGATTGCCAAAATATTGATGAAATCCAATATGTCCAATCAGTACTTCTTCATTTTTAAGGAAGACAGGAAAATGCTTTGCATTTTCGACATTCTCGCGGATAAACTCTTTAGCAGCTTCTTTTGTAAAAACACCTTCTGGAATGTATCTCATTACTTCTGGATTTGATGTGTACTCATAAACGGCCTGCCAATCCTCTGTTGTAAAATTTCGGATCGTTAGCCTCTCTGTTTTAAGCTCCATTTCTAAACCTCTATTCAGCTGTGTTTTGATCCTATGTAATTCGTTGATTTCAGCCGGATTTCCTTTAAAAAAGCTGAGCGCACAGAAATTTTTTTATTCGCACAGAAAACACGGCTATCCGCACAGAAAAAATCTTATGCGCACATATTTCTCGGCTATCCGCACACAAATTAACCAGGCACCCCCTTTAATCTGAAAAAACCGCAATATTCATCATTCCGGACAGTACTTTCTGTCCTGTTCTTCAATTGGAGCGGGTTTTCCAAACAGATATCCCTGAAAAAGCTGGTATCCTCTGTCCCTAAGCCACTCAAAGTCTTCCCGGGTTTCAATCCCTTCTGCAAGCGGAACCGACTTCAGCCGAAATGCCTGCTGCAGGAAAGCTTCTGCGATCTTCTGTTTCCCATTATCTTTTGATACACCCTGTACATATTTCATATCCAGCTTCATATAATGCGGCTGCAGCTCGCTAAATAACTCGGCCGTGTTGAACCCGGCGCCCACATCATCAAGTGCATAGCGGAATCCTTTTTCCCTATAAAAAGCGAGGATCGTTTTCAAATGTTCAGTGTCGTCCACTTTATCTGTTTCCACTACCTCAAATACGAGTCGATTTGGATCTACACCTAAGCGGTTCGCAAGCTGTACCGTTGATTTCAGGCAGAACTCAGGTGAGTAAATGCTTGTAGGTATAAAATTGATGAATGCTTTTTATCAATAAACGAAGCAAACCTGACCGCCGTCATCCTGCACAGGCGATCGAGCGCATAAAGTCTGCTGCGCTTTCTGGCTGCACTAAATATTTCTCCCGGAAAAATGACCGACCCGTCCTCCCGGTAAAACCTCGCCAGCATCTCATAGGCGATCACTTCTTCATCTCCATTGAGAATCGGCTGTGCATGACAGGTAACCAGCCCATTGGCAATCACTTCATCAATCCACAAGCTATCCAGAATCTCTGCAACCTCCTCAATGGGGCGCCAAGCCTCATCGAATGACCTGAAGCTGACAGATTCAGCTTCCACCAAAACGCCTTTTTCGCTCCAAATGCTCAACCACATTTGAAAACATTCGGGAGTTTTGTTCTCCATCTGTTCTTACCTCAAATTGCAATTCCTGCACCACACAAGCATTACAGCTCATTTAAGCACATCCCATCACATGATAGTTCTTTTTTACTGCATTACTAGATTAACGATAGATCACGTACTATAAAAGCAAAAAAGACCACCCCCGGCCTCAGCCGAAGATAGCCTTTTTAGAAATCATTCATACCGCAAGGATTCAATCGGACTCAGCCTTGAAGCTTTATTGGCTGGAAGCAGTCCGAAGATGATCCCGATCATCATTGAAAAGAACAGGGCTCCGGCGACCACCTGCCAGGAAATGAGAGATGGCCATCCGGCAAAGAACGAAATGAGAGATGCCGAGCCCCAGCCCAGCAGAATGCCCAGCAATCCGCCGATCAAGGTCAAGGTGACAGATTCGATTAAAAACTGTCCCATAATTTGTCCCCTGGTCGCTCCGAGTGCTTTGCGGATACCGATTTCCCTCGTTCTTTCCGTTACAGAAACGAGCATGATATTCATGACGCCAATTCCGCCTACAAACAGCGAGATGCCGGCAATACTGCCGATGATTAATGTCATCACCTTTGTAATCTGGCCGATTCCTTCTGCCATTTCTTCCATATTGATGACCATATAAGATTCTTCTGTATTATGCATTTTATTAAGTAAGCTGGCAGCCTTCTTTCCCGCAGTTTGAAGCTGATCAGCGGATTCTGCCTGAAGCGTCACCTGGGTAAAGTCACTCTTCCCATATATAGTCTGCCATGTTTTAGTAGGCACATAGATCTCCAGAGCACCGAATGAAAAGAGACCTGTCGGTTTTTTCATAACGCCAATAATCTCAATCGGCTGGTTCCCAATCCGGATTACTTCACCAACCGGCGACTTGCCGTCAAAGAGTTCCTCCTGCAAAGAAAAGCTGACAAGCCCCACCCTTCGTCCGCCAAGGAAATCTGCAGCGGTGAAGGACCGACCTTTTTCCAGATCCACATTATTCAGCTCAAAATAGGCAGGACCTACCCCTGTTGTTGAAGTCTCTGCAGTCTGTTCTCCATACGCAGCCTGTGAAAACTGCGAGCTTGAAGCAACTACCCGTTTTATCTCGGGAATCTGCTCCAGTGCTTTGATATCTTCCCCTTCAAAAGGAGCTTCATTAAATATGTTTGGGTTGGCCTGAATCTCCTCGTCAGAAGGCTGGTAAAATAATTCCACTGTATTGCCCGGGCCTGTCAGCTGCGTTTTTAGCATCGCTTCTCCGCCCTGGCCAATTGCGACCACAATGATAACTGCCCCCACACCAATAATGATCCCGATCATGGTTAAAATAGATCTCATCTTATGCGCCTTCAATGAGCTAAGCGCCATTTTGACGTTCTCTAAAAAGCTCATGTAGGCGCCCCCCTCCTGAAAGGTTCAGCGTTCACAATCAGACCGTCCCTCACCATAATCGTGTGATGAGCATATTCTGCTATTTCAGGTTCATGTGTTACCATTACAATCGTTGCCCCTTCATGGTTAAGCTCACTGAACAGCTCCATAATGGAGGCGCTTGTTTTCGTATCAAGTGCACCTGTCGGTTCATCCGCTAAGATAATTTTCGGCTCGTTCACAATCGCCCGGGCGATGGCAACCCGCTGCTTCTGCCCTCCTGATAAGGCATTGGGCAGATGATCTATCCGATCGGCCAGGCCCACTTTAACCAGCGCAGCTTCTGCCCTTTCCACTCGTTCCTTTTTGGCAATGCCGCTGTAAATCATCGGCAGCTCCACATTTTGAATAGCCGTCAGCCTCGGAAGCAGATGAAACTGCTGAAAAACAAACCCAATCGACTGATTTCTGACATTGGCCAGCTCTGCTTCCGAATAATCGGATATATTCTCTCCATCCAGTTCATATATTCCTTCTGTCGGCAGATCAAGGCACCCAATAATGTTCATAAGGGTGGACTTGCCCGATCCGGAGGGTCCCATAATAGCTACAGATTCACCTTGCTCAATGCTTAGGTTAATTCCTTTTAACACTTCAATATTTTCTTTTCCAGCCTGATAGGCCTTGGTTATGCCTCTGAGGTTGATCATTCCGTATCCACTTCCATGCCGTCTTTCAGCTGATCTGATGGATTCGTAATGATCAAATCCTTCTCTTTAAGTCCGTCCGTTATCTCGATTTTATTCCCCGAAGCGACACCTGTCTCCACTTCCAGTTTATAACTTTTCTGATCTCTGACCACGAATACATATACACTGCTGTCTCCCGTTGCCACTGCATTTGCCGGAACAGTGAGCGCCTTCTTTTTATCCGTTTCGATTTCCATAATGAGCTGAAAACCCGGTTTCAGTGACATTTCCTTCACCGTAACCGCTACCCGGTACTGCGGTGCACTACTTTCAGCAGGGTTAATTCCCTGGTTCTCTTCAGGCATATCAGCTACTTCGGTGACTACACCTTTCCATTCCTTATCAGGAATCGCATCGGAACGGAGGGTCACTTTCTGCCCCTCTTTGACCTTCAATGAATCGAATTCTGAAAGCAGTCCCGATGCTCCGATTGTTTTCAGATCCCCGATATAAATGACCGGCTTTCCTGCCGAAGATGGATCTGAAGAAGGTTCTTTGTTCACCTGGAACACCACTCCATCCATTGTGCTCTTAATCTCTAAATCTTCCAGCCGCTTTTCAATATCCTTCTTCTGCAGAAGCACCTGGCTTAATTCCAGATTCGCCAATCGCTTTTCCAGCTTTAGCTGATCCCTTTCAGGCTGTATCTGTTTCTCAGCTTCTTTTTTCCCAGCCTGTTTGCGCAGCTCTTTTTCCTTATCACCCAGCTCATCTTCCTGCTTTTCCAGCTGATTGATCTTTAGATAACCAGACTCAGCCTGGAGTTTAACCTTTTCCAGTTCCAGGGTTAGAGCCTGTTCATCAAACCTGGCTAAAACCTCTCCTTTTTTGACTGAATCCCCTTCTTCCACCAGGAACTCCTTTATTTCTCCTTTTTCAGGTGAAGCATATATCTTCTGTTCATTCATCAGCTTCACTGTTCCAGGAATCATGATCTGTTCTGTTATTTCCTCCTGCACCGGATGGGCAGTTTTTACTTCTGGCCCTTTCGCGAACGCCTGTCTATAGATGCTTACGCCAGCCATTAGCAGTACCACTGCCGTCACTCCGATGGCGATCCAAACTTTCTTTTTCATTTACACACCAGTCATTCCTGAGAGGGTATTGCCAAGTAAAGCAAACAGAATGCCAATAATGAAGAACGCAATCGCAATGCCCCAAGCCCAGCCTTTTGATAATCCTGCCACCCTCTGCAGCCCCAGCGCCGTGATAACGGACTGCCAAATACTGAATAGCTCAATAGATCCTAAGACTCCCGGCTTATCACTATTCATCAGCCCTGCTAAACTAGTAATATAAATTTCTGGATTTCCGCCGATGGCCGCTCTCAAGGCCATGTTCAGGATAATACCAAATCCGCCAATCACTATAATATAGACATTCATAGAGAATAGCTGCTTAAATGTCGCATCCGATCCTGCTATCTTCGTGAAGATCATATAAATAGCACTTGAAACCAGCGCCACAAATACCGGAGTAAAAATGCCTGTAATGGCTACCCCGCCCCTGGCAAACATCATCACCATTTCCGCTTCCGCGTCACTAATCCCATCAAGCCCCAAATAAGAAGCATCCATCGACATAGCCATCAAAAACATGCCGATTGAATAAATAATACTCACCAATATGAGCGGCACCCAAACTCTCGGATTCTGTCTGATTCGGTCAAACTGCTCCCCCGGACTCCAAATCATCCCAAGCAAACTCGGTTTTGCACTGCTCGTTTTGACTTCCTGTTCCATATTGAACACTCCTATTCTAGTTAAAAATAATTCCACTATGCATTACGGAATTATATAGAAAAGGTTTCAAAAGATTACATTTTTATCCTAAAAATATGGTTCTCATGTTCTTCATTGTAAAAGCTTATTCGCACCTGGCCGGGAAGGATCAAAAACTCGTTCAACATCAAAAAAACCTTTTAATACATCACTTTGTCCAGTCAACGCTGCACGCATACGGATTCCGTCTAAATTTATGCGTGCTTGCCGGAAGTAATCCGGTCCTATTTGAGACCAGGAAATGCTTGATGCATCAACATTGGCATAATAAGCAAAACCCATGCTTTTCAATAAATCATATTTTTCACCTGAATACCGGTGCCAGTCTCCAATATCACTGCCAAACGCGAAAATAATGGTGTTTACAGGTCCTGTAATCGGTTCAACCTCTCGTTTCCATTTAAGCAGATCTCTTTCTAAATGTTCTATAGATACTTTCCCTGCATCGAGGTGTCCCCACGTATGTGAGGCAAACGTCCACCCCTTCTGCTTCATTACATTTGCTACTTTTTTCGCCTGCTGCTGATCCTTTTTAATGTTTGGATTAGGTTTTTCACTATTCGGGCCATAGGCGCTCTCCGAAGTTCGATATCCCAATACTCCGTTATATCCGGTTAATGCAATAATTCCTTTTGATCCCTTATAGGAAAAATCCGGGTGCTGTTCAACAAAGTCATCCACGATGGGAACCAGGTCATACGCTCCATGAATGGCTTCTCCTTTGTCATTTAGATAAGTATTTGTGATATTTCCATTAGCATCAATCGTTAAATTTTTGGGGAATCCGTCTCCCATCATGTACTCATAATAACTGACATCATCCTGGGACAGCACCAATGGCTTTTTATCAGGAGGCAATAAAATATCCTGATAAACCATTTCTCCCTCTGAATTGGGTTTTGCAATATCATCAAGATTTACAAGGATGTATCCTCTTTTGTATAATTCGTTTAAGATTTTTTTACATTCATCAATGGTTACCATGTAATCCAGATAGCCTTGAGTCATACTGTCACCATCAAATGCCTTAGAAGCATCTGCAATCAATGAGTGGAAAAACAAATGAGGAATCTTGCTGTTATCTTGCCACTTGACGAGATGATTCCTTTGTTTTTCGTAAGCATCTAAAGCCCTCTGTATGTCTTCATCACCAGAAATACCTGCTTGCTTTAATAGTGTAATAGCTTTTTCGTAATCGTATTGTTGGGATGAAACCTTAGCCTCGGCTAACAGCTTTTCTTTCTCTTCCCTGGTCTTGCTGGGGATGGCCCTTTTTTCAAGGACGGATTCATGACTGGAGTGAAAGTTTACCACCGCCGCTGTGTCTGCTGATAATTTTAAACCCTGACAGCCTGCCATAATAAAGAGACTGAGCATAGCCCCTATCAAAGCAAAATACTTTCTCATTTTAAGGCACTCCTTTGTGAATGATGAGTGAATTTTCTTCATATCAGAGGGTGCCGCTAAGATTGTGGAGTTAAAAAGAACCCTCTCATTTAATAGACGAGAGACCTTCTTTTTTTGTTTCTGCATTTATAAAATCAGGAGATTTCTCCCCTGATATCATTCCTAAACAGCCTTACGCTGAAAATAAAAATAGCCGCCCACGTAAAACAATAAAAAGAATCCGCCGATTACAGTCATAAGCTGTTCCCATGGAATAAAGAAAATATCACTGCTGTCTGATGCTTGATACATCATGGCAAACGGCTGTGCCCATGGATAATAAGGGCCGACTTTTTCAGAGTTCATCGCCAAAATTGATGGCAGCGTAAAAATGACATTGACAGCAAATGGTGCCGCAAAGCTTTTGAACCAGACGGACATCCACAGCTGCAGCGCAACTAATGGGAACGCTGCGACCCAGCCTCCCAGTATGCTCTTCCAGACAATTGCCGCCGGGAACGGATCTGCCACGCCTTTATAAAATCCTGCTCCGGCAATCGCAGCCAAATATAATAACTGGATAAATAAAACCAGCAGGATTATCAGAACATATTTTGCTGCAAACACTTTTCCCCTTGTGACTGGCAGCGCCAAAAGCTGCTTCCAGCCCCCGGCCTGATGCTCATAACGGCAGACAAGGCTTGCCAGGACCCCCGTCATTAACGGCAAAAAGAGAACACCATATGGCAGGTTCATATAAATTAAAAGCATATACCATTCATTCATGACTCCCGCCGCTGAAGATGTATCTGCCCCTATCCCGGCTCCCAGCCCAATCAGCGGTCCTGCTAAAAGGATGCCAATAATGCTTGATTTACGCAGTTTAAACCACTCCGACTTCAAAATAGACAGCATCTATTTCACATCCCTTCTCGCAAAATCAATCATGCCGGCTGTATATAATAAAACCCCGGCTCCAATGCCAAGCAAGACGTTGATGAGCGGTTCATTCCACTCATTCAGCAGCATCGGCCATTTCCAAATCAGCCAATCCGGCAAAGTATAACCGGCATATGTCAGAATCACACCCAGAATTCCCAGAGTGATTGGCACACCCTGGTTTACACTTACAGTCGCTATCCAAAGCTGCAGCGCCAAAACTGGCAAAGCCGCAAAAAAAGGATAAAAGCTATATTTTAGCAGTCCCGTATATGGAATCTCTCCTCCCAAATCCAGAGACAATCCAAAAGCAAGCGCGAACAGCATCAAAAGCACAGAAGAAATCAGAAGCAGAATCGACAGCACCGTGAATTTCGATAAATACACGCCCATCTTCGAAACCGGCAGTGCTATCAGCTGTTTCCAGGCATTCGTTTCATTTTCAATGCTCGACATAAAAGACGTCAGGATGACGATGCCCAGCACAATCGCAAGCGGTGTAAAGGAATGGATATTGTCCAAATAATATCCCCACCTGTCATCATTCTGCCTGAACAAATAATCCTTTCGCACCCCATAATTGACCATCTGCATGGCGACTACCCCAATTGGACCCAGTACAGTCAGTATCCAGATTCCTTTCCGCTTAATCTTCATAAATTCAGCTGCCAGCAGTTTTCCCATCATCCGGCCTGCTCCTCCCTTGTCATCTGAAGGAAAATGTCCTCCAATGACCGCTTCTCTTCTTCCACCCGGTAAACGGAGAATCCATCTGCTACAAGTCCGCGCACAGCCTCAGCCACTTGCTCATCCGATTGCTGCGGCAGCGAAATGATGCCGCTATCCAAACCAGCCTTCAATCCTTTTCCCAGAAGGGAGCGCCAGGCTTTGTCGCTTTCACTGACCTTTAATAAAACGGATTGCTGTGAAAACATGCGCATCACTTCGATTGAATCTTGAAATATCATTCTTCCTTTCGTGACAATCCCAACTGTTGTCGCCATCTGATCAATCTCTGAAAGTAAATGACTGGAGATTAACACTGTCATGCCATATTCGGATGGCAGGTTTTTTATGAGATTGCGGATTTCAATAATTCCTGAAGGATCCAAACCGTTAGTCGGCTCATCCAGAATCAGCAGTTCCGGGTGATTCAGCAGCGAAGCAGCAATTCCGAGTCTCTGCTTCATCCCCAGTGAGAAACCCTTTACTTTTTTATTACTAGCATCTGTCAGCCTGACAATCTCCAATACCTCATCGATTCTCTTTTTCGGCACACCCAATATTTTTCTCATTGCTTCCAGATTTTCTTTTGCCGTTAAATGCGGGTAATAGGATGGTGATTCAACAAGGGACCCAACCCGTCCTAATATATTTAATCTTTCTTTCTTTAAATCTCTTTGAAAAATCTCTATTCTGCCTGAAGTGGGCTTCATCAGCCCCAAAAGCATCCGGATCGTTGTCGTCTTCCCGGCACCATTGGGGCCCAGAAATCCATAGATTTCTCCTTTGGGTATTTTCATTTCCAGATCCGTTACAGCTTTCTCCTGTCCAAAATGCTTTGATAAACTTTCTGTTCTTACGATATACTCCAATCCTCTCACCTCACTTTCCATCTTAGGGGATGAAGGTTAAAACAAAGGTAGAGGAAAGTTTAAAATTGGTTTAAATTTCTAACCGCTTACTTATGTATTTCAAAGAATCTTTTCCAAAACATTGTTGTTTTTTGATTATGAAATCTACCCGCTGATTTCCGCTCCAATCAACTCAGCATATTAAACTAGGTTATGAAAAAGCAACAAACTTTACGAAAACAGCCATTTCAAAAAATGCTTGTTCCAGATTGGTTTCCCTTGTCCGGGAGGCTGGTGCCTGCTCTGCATTAGAGTTTAAGCCTTGAACCTATGAATTACCTTATTAAAGACAAGAGCTTTTAATATATTTAAAAAAGGATCTTCAGCTGGAAGATCCTTTTAGGTATAAGAAAAAATGACTCCTTTATTTACTTTTTGATGATATCGTTTTTTCGGTCAGAACCTCCAATGCATCCCTTACATCATTGGCAAAGCGAATAGGTCTTTCTACTTTTTCAAAATGGATATACATCAGCCTTGGGTCATCAAAGAGCCAATGATTATGAAAAGCAGTCACAATAATATCATGCTTACGAAGCTCACTGATGAATGGGTTTATCTCTTCCTGCAGGATGACTGTTTCTCCGCTGCAAAGTGCCCGGCCATCTGCTGTCAGTGATTCAAATGCAAACATTTGAGGAACCAATAAAAAGGAATTACCCCTCCTCCCAAGAACACGCGGCCTAATATTTGTACGGGATTTCATAACAATGCAAACCCCGTTTTCAAATGTATTCATGCTGCCTTCCAAAATTTCGTTGAACTCTTCACAAAGTTCTTCTCCCCGTCTGTTTGATGACCTTTGTCCCCTCCCTGACCTTCCAATATTGCGGGTAGTTAATAAATCCAGCGCATTCCTTACTTTTCTGGCAAAATTTAATGGTTCGTCAATCGATTCAAAATGCATATACATTAACCTTGGATTTTCAAAAAGCCAGTGATTATGAAGGGCAGTGACTATGATTCCATCTTCACGCAAGCTGGTCATAAATGGGTTAACTTCCTCCTGCAGAAGGACTGTTTCACCAAGACATAATGCCCTGCCGTCCCGATCAAAATTTTCAAATGAATAGGCCTGTGGTACAAACATAAAGGATTCAGCTCTCCGGCCTAATACAACCGGGTGGATATTTGTACGGGAATTAGTCGCAGTACAAACTCCATTTACTACAGAAGGAACCGACCCCAGTATTTCGGCAAATTCCTGACAAAGTTCGTCTGGCTGTGTGTTGTTCATGTTATCCAATTTCAAATCATCTCCTGAGAATAATATTTCTAGATATCGTATTCTGGAGCGTAAATCGGGAGCCTGACTATTATTTGGAAACACATGAACAGGATTTTTCTACTATTTCCCTTGGTTAACCAACTTTATTATAGGTAATAACCCCTTAGACTTTTACAAAAAATACATTTTTAATATATTTTTAAGACTAAATGACTTCAACAAATTATATTTACTTAAATCTCTTGATTCTAATCGCTGTACCTTCATCACCAGATTCCATCTCCCAATCTAGCTTCATGCCCTTTACCATTAAATCGATAATGGATAAGCCAATTCCGGCTCCCTTTTCACCGGAACTGTTTTTCATACCCTTCCCATGGTCGATAAAAATAATTTCATCATACTCATCTGCAGAGTTAGTCGCTACTTCAAGGTAAAGCCCATCCTTCGCATGCCGAAGCACATTTTGCAGGATGTTATCAAAAATACGGCTAAGCCATATCGGGTCCGCCAGCCATTTCTCTTCAAATGGCTCTAAATCAATGACCATTTCAAAATGTTCCTTTTCAAAAACCGGATACCATGATGCCATACTTTCACGAACAAACCGGACAGCATCCAGCTCGATCAGCTCCAGCTTATGCTTGCTCGCCATTAATAGCGTATAGCTCATTAAATTTTCAATCAGTCTATCAATATTGCCTATTGAAGTTTCCAGCGCTTTGACAGCCTGTTTTCCTTCCGGCGATAGATTTTCCTTTGCAATCGAGTATGTTTGCGCATTGATTTTTGTTAAAGGCGTCCTCAGGTCATGGGAAAGATTGGCGATCAGCTCCCTCCGCAGCTGTTCTTCCTCCTGCTCGCGCAGCTTGCTATTCTTGAGCTCTAAGACCATTTCATTAAATGTCTGTTCCAGCTGGCCGATTTCATCATTCTTGTGCACATCGATACTGATCGGCAGATGATCCTTATCACGTCTCTCCATCGCCTCCTGGAGATAAAGGAGCCTTTTACGGATCCCCCGAAAGAATAGGAAGGAAACGATGATAAACAAGGAAATGATCAAAAGCAGACCGGCCCCTAAGAGGAGTCCGTATTTCTCTGTTAAAAGCACGGCCGGAGGTAGAAATAGATCCCTCGGTATTTCCAGAACGATAAAACCGTTCCTTTCATCGCCGCCAATAAAGCTTATTACCGTAAATGGATTCCCGCCATACCGTTCCTTAATAAACTTGGCTGTAAAGGCAGGTGTCCAATTAGCAGGCAGATCCCCCTTCACATCCAGCTGCTCCATTAAGCTACCCTTTTCATCAACCCAAAACATCGAGGCATCAGGATATTTCTTTTTCCACCTGGAAAAATGATTAAGAACGGTTTCCTTTGAAGCCCCCTCCAGTTCTTTTACATCCGCATGCCATTTTTCTTCAATTTGAGTGGGGTCTGGTTCATTCTTGTTCTGATCTCCTAAAATTTTTTCCTCAAGGCCCATAGCCAACACAGCCACAAGTAAATAAGCTGCCTGAAAAAGAAACAAGGCAACCAGAATTATCGCCATATACTTCGCCTGCAGTGATTGAAAAAATCTTTTCATATCTTCACCCTGTAGCCGATTCCGCGAATGGTCTCAATGATTTCTGGACGAGAAGGATTCTTCTCGAGCTTTTCACGAAGATAGCGGATATGCACCATCAGAGTTTTGTCGCCCTCCATGTATTGCTCTCCCCAAACGCCTTCATAGAGCTGCTCTTTTGTCAGAATCTGATTCAGATGGCGAATGAAGAACTGAAAGAGCTGATACTGCTTGCCTGTCAATTGAATTTCCTTGTCTGCCTCCCCGTCGATAATCCGCATATCTTTGGTATGTACCTGCAGGTGGTGAAGCTCCAGCACCTGATCATTTTTCTGAAAGCGCCTTAACAAGACTTCAATCCTTGCAGCCAGTTCATCCGGCTGGAAAGGCTTTGTCAGATAATCATCAGCAAAACTCAGGCCCTCCAGCTTATCCTCCACTGCCGTCCGTGCTGAAAGCATAAGCACCGGCATGTCATTCTTTACCTTCTTAATCCGCTTCCCAAGCGAAAAGCCGTCAAGCCCCGGAAGCATCACATCCAAAATCGCAATATCCGCTTCAGAAAGATAATTTTCCATGCCTTCCCCCGACTGCAGCCAGGTTACCTCATGGCCTCTTTCTCCTAAATCTTTTTTCAGCCAGCTGCCAATATCGTTTTCATCTTCTATGTATAAAATTCGAGCCATACTCCCCACCCTTTCAATCATCTTGAACATCATCATATAAGTTCCCGATCCAACAAATATTTCCTTCTTTGATACTTGCTATTGAACGGATTCACTTTTCATACTTCCTATGTAAAAAAACATCCGCTATTAACAACGAATGCTTTTTATAAGTTCCTAATTCAGCTTCTCCCTTACAGAGCTCCGGAATTGGCTATTTGTCAGAAATTCCAGCTGAAAACTGTTCATATTCCTTGAAAGCACTTTAAATTCAGCATTACTCAGATCATTTGCAAAGAATGCCATCTCGGTGCGATTGCCTTCTTTATCCGTTGCATACATGCTGATAGTGAAAACAAAGGCTGTTGAACCGCCCTTTTGCCCTGCATGCCGAAGCCACTCCCGGTTGCTGGGATTTTTCATCAGCTGCTCCAAAACTGGGTCCAAATAAGAATGGACTTCTTTTGAAAAATAGTTCTTACCATTCAATCGTTTCATAAGATCTGCATAATCGCCAGCAGAAGCCCGCGGAAGCCTATCGGACCAGATTCTTTGAAACTCCATATCAAGATCCTTTACTACTTTCTCCTTCTCCCTCTCATTAGGAGGCCGGCTTTCCCACTTTTGATGGATCTCTATAGCTCTAGTTCGAAACTCTTCCAGGGTCATGCCCTTCAATTCATTAAGCGCCTCGTCTTTTGTTAATCTCTTTTCCTCCATCAGCTCCATTGGGATAAAAAGGGCACTGACAATCGGATACATCTTTTCATGACTGGCAAGCTTCAGTTCGTTTGCAAGTCTATTTACATTTTCAATTCCCAGGACATTCAGCAGGAAATCGGTATTTGCATTCGAACTGTATGCAATCATTCCATTTGCCACTTCGCTGAGAGGAACACTCTCACCCTCTTCTGAAAGACTGTCAATCCAAGCCTGGTGGGCTCCGCCATCTGTTTTAGGAACATAATACGTTTCCAAGGTCTTTAAATCGACTTTTTCTTCAGGGTCTATTTCTTCTGCCGCTGCCTGTCGTGCATATTCAATGGCTACGATAATTTTAACTGTGCTGGCTAAAGGAAGCGGCAGATCCTCATTGATTTTGACCCAGCCTTCATCATTGTGCCGAATAACCAAAGCCATATTCTCTGTGTTCTTGTGTTCCTGAACATACCCGATAACTGACTCAGGATCACCGCTGCTTTTCCCCTTTAGATACATAAAAATAGCAAAAGCTGCTCCCAGAATAACAACGATCACAATGATTATCCTAAACATCTTCAATAAAAAGAAAACCTCCCTGATTACGCTGTACTGTTAAATACGATAGGTAATCATGGAAGTTTCATTTTTATGGAAAAACCTATTTATTTTTTTATTCCGCTTCTTAAACCAGAGATAACAAGCGGAACCGATTTGGCTTATGCTGTTCCCCGAAAAAATCAGCTAAGATTGGGATCCTTTTTCGTTTATAGCAAATTCAATCAAACGTTTGATTGAACAAAAAAGTTTATTTTAGTTCCACATCAAAACTGCTAAAAACATAATCACAGGGCATAGCCTCTTAAAAAGAATGCAAACTAAAAACGCAGATAAAATCATGGTTATTAAGGAGGTGAAATATCATGGCAAAGAATAGGAAAAGCCGATCCGAACATAAAAACAATGCACTTCCAAAAGATCCGGAATTTATGGATGACAGAGAGAATGGTCTCGAAAGAATCGCTTTAAAAGCCCAAAGAGACAATACCAAGTAAACATATGGGACAGTTAAACTGTCCCTATTTCCTTCTATCCTTCCGGCCAAAATGCGTGTGGAATACTGTTTGAGACTTAGTATCCGCTTCTATATTGTCTAGGAATGGCTTCTTAACCTTATCCATAAGCAGACTCTCCAGCTCTATAAGCCTTTTGGGTCCGAATCCTGTTAATTTTCCAGCTATTATCACCTTAAAATCTTCATATTGCATATACATTCGAATGCCTCCTTGACCGGTTCTTTTCGTTTTTCCAATGGTAAAATCAAATTCATATTTTTGCTCAATATAGGAGGAGACCTCCGGAAGCCCCAAGTTCTCGTATAAAGGCGGAAATCGATGATGAACAGGAGGATCGGTAAACCGTATGGAATCTATGTACATAACCCCTCTCCTCTCAATGTTTACAGTAATTATCCCCAATTAGAAGCGGATTAACGCGGAATTGTATTTTCCGGTATGGGCTGATAAAATCCTTATGATAAAAGTTGAAAAAAGGAGTTATTTATTATGATTAATAAAATTGGCAAAGTCACAGTATATGTTGAGGACCAGGAGCAGGCAAAAGACTTTTGGCTGAATAAAATGGGGTTTGTGCTCAAGCTCGAGCAGCCTATGGGCCCAAATGCATCCTGGATTGAAGTGGGACCAAGCGATGATGAATTTACAACTCTGGTACTTTATTCAAAGGCAGCGATGGAACAGCAAAATCCGTCTGCAGTTGCCCACCCATCCATCCTATTCAGCACAAATGATATTGAATCTGCCTATGAACAAATGAAACAGAATGGCGTGGAAGTTGAAGATATGCTAAAGATGCCTTTTGGAACGATGTTTACATTTAAAGACCAGGATGGAAACAGCTACTTATTGAGAGAGGATAAGTAATACTAAAGAAGACCTGTCCTTAAAAATGTTAAGTGGACAGGCCTTTTTTTATCCTTCAAATGCTTTCTTCAAAGTATTCAAATCAATCTTTTTCTCCATTTGAAGCAATGCCTTCATTACTCGCTCGCTTTTTTCAGAATCATGGCTGCTGATCATTTCGCCTAACTCTGCAGGTACAATTTGCCATGATACCCCAAATTGATCCTTAAGCCAGCCGCATGCCTGTGCCTTCATGTCCCCGCCTTCGCTGAGCTTTTCCCAATAGTAGTCTATTTCTTCTTGACTCTCACAATTGACAATTAAAGATATAGCCTCATTAAACTTAAACTTCGGCCCGCCATTCAGTGCCGTAAACTCCTGTCCCTCCAGCTGAAATTTCACAGTCATAACCTTTCCCTCTGGCGCGCCGCTATGTTCGTTCCTTTCATTTCCATAGCGGGTAATCTGGATGATAGCTGAGTTCTTAAAAATTGAAGTATAAAAGCTTGCTGCCTCTTCAGCTTCTGTGTTGAACCATAAATTTGGCATGATTTTTTGGATTTTATGTTTCATGCTATCAACTCCTGATATAATCTTCTTCTTTCCCATTTTAGCCTATTTTTCAGTTTAATATTTAACGGGATTATTATTTGCCTAATAATCAATAAAGCCTGCCGCTCTAGCGACAGGCACAAATCCTTTATCCCAGAAAACGATGATACAGGTTCTTTGCCTGGAGAATGTCTTTTACCCCATGCACCAGCACTCTTCCATCCTTAAATACAACCACTCTGGCTTCATCGACCGAAAATGAGAGTAAATAGGGATTGCTCTCTACACTGATCCCTTGAGCTGCCAGCGATTTCCCCAGATACGCAACATCTACAGCCTGCAGAGCTGAAGGCCGGATCTGAACGGTATCCCGTCCGCAAAGCAGAGCTGTTTTAGTCTGGTTTCTATAGTCCAGGAATGGATAAACTGGCTTAGCTCCGCATGATTCACACTGCGGATTTTTTAAGGAGGAAACATTAACATAACTAAATTGATTTTTCCATATATCAAAAGAAACAAGTGTCCCGCGCACGGAATCAAAGTCTTCTGCCAATATCTTTAATGCTTCAGCAGACTGTTGTGCCGCAACCATTTGAATAGCCGGCTGAATCACACCAGCGGTATCGCAAGTGGCTCCTCCTAATGGCAATTTATCCATGAGGCAATGCAGGCAGGGTGATTCCCCAGGCAGAATGGTATAGCTTAAACCATAGCTCCCCACACAGCCTCCATATATCCAGGGAATCCGGTACTTTTGAGAAATATCATTGATCAGGAAGCGAATATCAAAATTATCAGTTGAATCAACAATTACATCAACACCCTCAATCAGCTCTTCCATTTCCTGTACACCTACATCCATAATACGAGGGATAATTTTGACCTCAGAATTAATGGCTTTCAGGCGTTTAGCTGCTGCGATCGCTTTTGGCACTTTTCGGATTGCATCTTCTTCACAATAAAGCTGCTGGCGCTGCAGGTTACTCCATTCCACATAATCCCGATCTGCAATGGTTAATTGGCCGATGCCTGCCCGTGTGAGCGTTTCTGCATTTGCAGCACCTAATGCACCAGCTCCTATAATCAGGGCGTGTTTTTCCATTAGCTTTAGCTGTCCTTCTTTACCAATCGGAGAAAATAACATTTGGCGGGAGTATCGCTCCTTCAACTAAAGACCGTTCCTTCCACCGGACTGCTTGCTGCTGCATAACGTTTTTTAGGCATCCGTCCTGCTTCATACCCCAGTCTTCCTGCTTCGATAGCGAGTTTCATAGCTTTTGCCATTTTTACAGGATCATCGGCAGAGGAAACAGCCGTATTTAATAACACTCCATCTGCACCCAGCTCCATTGCCAATGCTGCATCTGCCGGGCTCCCAATTCCGGCATCCACAATAATCGGCACAGCAGCCTGCTCTGTAATAAATTGAAGATTAATAGGATTAATGATTCCCTGCCCTGACCCAATTGGCGAAGCACATGGCATGACTGCATGGCAGCCTAGTTCTTCAAGCTTTCGCGCAAGGACGACATCATCAGAAGTATAAGGAAGGACAATAAATCCCTCGTCCAATAGAATCTCCGCTGCTCTTATTGTTTCAATTGGATTTGGAAGAAGCGTTTTGCTGCATCCAATTACCTCAACCTTAATCATGTCACAGAGCCCGGAAGCTTTGGATAGCCTTGCTATTCGGACAGCCTCCTCAGCTGTACTCGCTCCTGCCGTATTAGGGAGTAATTTATATTTTTTTAAATCCAGCTTTTCTAAAAAGTTGGGCTGGTTTGCTTCGAAAATGTTCATACGGCGTACGGCAAACGTAAGCACCTCTGTTTCTGAAGCTTCCACAGCTTCCTTTTGCACATCAAAGTTTGGATATTTTCCTGTCCCAAGCAGCAGCCTGGAGCTAAATTCATACGGTCCAATTTTCAACATATCATCCGCCTCCTACAAAGTGTACAATTTCGATTCGATCCCCATCTGATAAAACCGTTTCAGCATACGCAGATTTGTCCAAAATATGCTGGTTTAACTCGACAATGACTACCTTTTTTTCCAAATGAAAGTGCTCGAGCAAAAGTGAAACTGATTGAACTGACTTCGGCAGCAGCACAGCATCACCATTAATGACAATATTCATATAACCACCCCTTTTGACGATTGGTCTAAATATTCAAGGCGGGACAGCTCAAACGGGTTAGGCTTCTCCGTCCTGCCTTCGAGGATGTCTGCCATCAGCTCTCCTGTTGCCGGAGCGAGGAGGATCCCATTGCGGAAATGCCCCGCTGCAATATATAACCCATCAATGACTGGATGTTGTCCCAAAAAAGGCTGCCCATCAGCCGATTGCGGGCGAATTCCTGTCCAGGCTCGTTCCCATTCTGCATTCGCGATATCCGGCACCAGGTTTTGAGCCTTTTCCATCAGCTGGGAAATACCCTCAACGGTCACCTTTTCATCAAATGAGTTTGCTTTAACCGTTGCCCCAACTACCAGCCTTCCGGATTGCTTGGGAACGATATAACATCCGTGTGAAAAGATCGTCCCTTGTACAAGCGTTTTATCAGCCTTGACCGAGAAGCACTCGCCTTTAACCGGAATAATGGGCAGCACAAGGCCCGTTCTTTCAAGAATCTCCCTGCTCCAGGCACCGGAAGCAACGATAACGGAATCAGCCAGAAATTCTCCCTGGCTGGTTCTAACCCCATACACCCTTTCACCTTTTAAAATAAAATCTGTTACCTGTGTATACTCAAAAATTTCTGCGCCGAGGGTCATTGAAGCTTTTGCAAAGGCAAGGGATAATTCATATGCCTGTACCTGTCCATCATTCGGTATATACATCGCACCCCTTAATTTGGCTGATACGAATGGTTCACGTTTAATCAGGTCATCAATGGAAAACCATTCGGCATCCTCTCCCGCTTTTTGCTGGCTTTCTACTAATCTTTTTAAACTCATCTCCTCTGCAATATTATCTGCCACTCTATATACACCCTTATTTTGATAGCCGATATGCACTTGTGATAACTCTTCCAGTTCAGGAATCAGGGTCCGGTACATGGAGCGGCTTTTGCATGCGAGCTGGAACAGCGGGCCGTCTTCGGTCAGTTCCGTTTGCGCTCCTAAAATTCCAGCAGCCGCCCCGGAAGCCTTACCAGCTATTTTTCCCTTATCCAAAACAGCCACTTTATACCCTCTTTTTGCCAGTTGAAAAGCAATGGAGCTGCCATTAATGCCTCCGCCGATTATAACGGCGTCAAACCTTTTCCTCATCATATCCCCTCCTCATTTAACATTTTTGAAAAGAGCTTTGCTGCCTCCGCAGGCTCCTTTGCCTGCAATATCCCTGACATGACAGCAATGCCATCTGCCCCTGCCTCCAGGACTTCAAGTACGTTCTCTGGTTTAATGCCTCCAATTGCCAATACCGGAATGTCTACTGCCTTTTTTAGAGCCTCCAAAGACCCCGTGCCCCTTGGCGGGATTCCCTTCTTGGAGTCTGTTTCGAATATATGCCCATACAGGAGATAATCAGCCCCCTGTTTGGCAGCCTCTTCAGCAGCCTCAAGTGAATGTACAGAACAGCCGACAGGTACATCCGGAAAACGCATTTTTACAATATCAGCCGGCAGACTGTGATAAGCAAGATGCACACCCGCTTTAAACGCCCAGGCAACATCGGCGCGATCATTTATAATGATTTTTCTAACTGGAATACCCTTTTTAAGAAGGTGCTCTGCTGCTTCATATAACTCCCTTGATGTTCGATGTTTTTCCCTTAAATGAAAGCGATCCGTAAAGGGTTCAAGTTCAACTGCCATTTCAGCGAAGGCCACTGGAGATAGCTTTCCATCAGATATAACATGCAGCTGTTTTTTCATAGCAGTCGCCCCTAAGTTTTTTAGATTTTTTTGCAATAAAAAACCACCTTCTAAATAGAAAGCGGGGGTATGAGCCATAGAATTCAGACCCGATCCTCCACTTCCCTACGCTGGTATTTTAGCCAGATCAGGTTCCAAGGGTCTTAAAGCCTTTGCTTTAATCTCAGCCTTCAAACAGGCACCCCCAGCGGATATCATTCTATTAAACTATAAAAAGACTACTGATAAATGTTTCCACCGGCCTTATTAAATTCCTCAGCTTTTTCTTCCATGCCCTTCTGTATCGATTCGCTGGTTCCAATCTGATGCTCTTTTGCATAATTCCGGATATCCTGCGAAATTCTCATGCTGCAGAATTTTGGCCCGCACATGGAGCAGAAATGAGCGGTTTTTGCCCCTTCAGCCGGAAGGGTTTCATCATGGAATTCCAATGCCCGCTCAGGATCCAATGAGAGGTTGAATTGATCTCTCCAGCGGAATTCAAAACGGGCTTTTGACAGGGCATCGTCCCTTTTTTGCGCACCAGGATGCCCCTTTGCCAAATCTGCTGCATGAGCGGCAATTTTATACGTAATGACGCCTTCACGCACATCGTCTCTATTTGGCAAACCCAAATGTTCTTTAGGGGTGACATAGCAAAGCATCGCTGTTCCATACCAGCCTATCATGGCAGCCCCGATGGCAGAGGTAATATGATCATAGCCCGGAGCTATATCTGTCGTAAGAGGCCCAAGCGTGTAGAATGGTGCTTCTTTACAGATTTCCAATTGCTTATCCATATTCTCCTTGATTAAATGCATGGGAACATGGCCGGGTCCCTCGACCATTACCTGCACATCGTGATCCCAGGCAATTTTCGTCAGCTCACCAAGTGTTTCGAGCTCCGCAAACTGAGCCTCGTCATTTGCATCTGCAATCGATCCCGGCCGGAGTCCATCCCCTAAGGAGAAGGCCACATCATAAGCTTTCATGATTTCGCAGATTTCTTCAAAGTGTGTATATAAAAAGTTCTCTTTATGATGGTGCAGACACCATTGGGCCATGATGGACCCGCCTCTGGACACAATTCCAGTCAGCCTTTTGGCAGTAAGCGGTACATAACGCAAAAGGACACCTGCATGTATTGTAAAATAATCAACACCCTGCTCTGCCTGTTCGATTAACGTATCCCTATACACTTCCCATGTGAGGTCCTCAGCAATTCCATTCACCTTCTCCAAAGCTTGATATATCGGCACCGTCCCAACAGGAACAGCAGAATTTCTGATAATCCATTCACGTGTTGTGTGAATATTTTTGCCAGTTGATAGATCCATAATTGTATCTGCTCCCCAGCGTGTGGCCCATGTCATCTTCTCAACCTCTTCTTCAATAGAAGATGAGACTGCTGAGTTTCCAATGTTCGCATTAATCTTCACATGGAAATTCCGTCCGATTATCATTGGCTCTGTCTCAGGATGATTGATATTAGAAGGAATAATGGCACGTCCTCTCGCTACTTCGGACCGAACAAATTCCGGTTCCATATTTTCCCGAATAGCTATAAACTCCATCTCCGGTGTTATGATCCCTTTTTTTGCATAGTGAAGCTGGGTGACATTTTTCCCTTTTATTGCTTTCAGTGGCTTGCGGGATAGACATGGAAAAAGTTTATGATTAGCACGCGGATCATCTTCATTAAGGTAGCCGTTGTCCTCGGGCTTTATTTTCCGCCCATCATATTCTTCTACATCTTCGCGTTCTTGAATCCACCGGCTTCTTATAGGAGGAAGCCCTTTTTTTAGATTTGCCGTATGCTGAGGGTCTGTATAAGGGCCGCTCGTATCATAGACGCGAACCGGCTCATTTACTTGCTGACCAAAACTTCCGGTGGTGGGACTTAATTCTATCTCACGCATCGGAACCTTTATGTCAGGTCTCGATCCTTCCACATAGATTTTCCTGCTGCCAGTAAAGCTCGACATAATAGAAATACTTTCATGATTTAATGAACTTGCAGTCATTGTTATCTCTCCCTTATTCAAAAATATAGGGACGAGACCTGGAACCGGGAAGTGCCGGATATGTAAAAAAGCCGGTCCACATAATGATGGACCGGCTTAACCGCAGATGTCTTTGCACAAAGAAACTTTTGCACATTCTAACTTCCCCACGCTGGTATAATCCAGATCAGGTCCAAAGAGTCAAGAAACTTTAGCGCGTTTCTCTCTCAGCCCAAGCTATTGGGCACCCCTAGTTATTACTATTTAATTCTACTTTAGTATACATAATTCAGAAAACAAATAAAAGGTATTTCTGCAAACGTGAATCAAAAAGCTTTCACCTTTTCACGCATGGATCCTTCTCCTAAATGCCCTGCGGCATTTCTGATTAGACATTCAAATTCTAAAAAAAACATAAAAACGCCTGACATAAGCAGACGTTTTTCCATAAATTTAAGATGTGCAGCATCATTTAATTCTCTTCTGAACCCCCTTCGTTCATATCCAGATTCTCTTCACCCTGTGGAGATTCTTCATTCATTCCGGGATCCTGCATTTCACTATCTTCCTTATTGTTTTCATCCATTTGATTATCTTCCAATTCTACATCTTCGGTTTCCGGCGGCGGCTCCTGCTCATCTGTTCCGCACCCTGCCAACAATAATCCTGCACCTAATGGGACTGAAAGCAAAAGCTTCTTATAATTCATGTGTTTTCATCTCCTTTGGCAGTATTATGTTTCTTTAAGACCTTACCCTTTTGGCAGGATTACAAACTTGACATCCTATCATCCGATTAAATTCCTGATTCAGGCAAATACTAACCCTGCCACAACTACTGGAGGACGAAGAATGAAAATGCTTTTCTCCCTTATATTATTTAGCATCCTGGGAATGCCTTTATACAGCGGACAGCATGCAAAATATGAACAATGGAATCAGCAGGGTCTTTCTGAAGGATATCACGGCCATGTGGAAGAACGCATAGAAGAACCATATAAGCATATTCAATTGCTGGGCATTAATGATTTCCATGGGCAGCTGAATGTCACTCGTCTGGTCAACGGCAGGCCAGCAGGACGTGCTGATTACCTTGCTGCCTATTTACGTAAGCGTGCTGCTGAAAATGAAAATACCCTTTTGCTTCATGCTGGGGACATGATTGGAGCCAGCCCGCCGGTATCTGCGCTTCTGAGGGATGAACCGACTATTGAATTTTTGAATAGGATGGGGTTTGATATCGGCACGATTGGCAATCATGAATTCGACCGGGGTTCTGATGAGCTGCTTCGCCTGCTGACAGGCAGCAGCCCTTCTGCAGGAAAAGATTACTCTGGATCCCAATTCCCATGGATTGCAGCCAATGTCATAAATCAAAAGTCAGGTAAACCCTTCCTTCCTCCCTATAAGATCATAAACATTAGCGGCATCCCAATTGGATTTATCGGAGTCATCATGAGAGAAACACCAGCTATAACAGCACCTGACAGTGTGAAAGATTTAATCTTCACTGATGAAGCTGAAGCCATCAACAAATATGCCCGAGAACTTCAAAAACAAGGTGTAAGAGCCATTGTAGTATTAGCACATGTTCCAGGCGAATCCAGACCAAATGGACAACAAGCCAGTGGCCAGCTGATTGATTTGGCACATCTAGTGGGTGATGAAGTAGATGTCATTTTTGGAGGACACAGCCATACTTATCTGAACAGTGTTGTAGATGGTAAACTCCTGGTCCAGGCCTATTCATACGGCACAGCCTTTTCTGATGTAGATATAGAAATAGATCCGCAGTCAAAGGATATTGTCCGCAAACACGCAGAAATTGTAACTGTTTATCAGGATCGGATCGAGCCTGCAAGCGATATAACCAGGATAATCGATCGGTATGAAAAAAAGGTAGAATCTGCTGTAAACAGATATATTGGCACTGCTGCTATTCCAATCACGGCCGAACAAAACATAAGCGGTGAATCAGCCTTGGGCAATCTTATTGCTGATTCTCAGCGGTCAGCAATGAACACAGACTTCGCTTTTACCAATCCGGAAGGAATCCGCGCAGACATTGATGCCGGCCGTGTTACCTGGGGAAATTTATTTGGGGTCCTTCCCTTCAGTAATCTGCTTGTCAAAATGGACCTGACTGGCAGCCAAATCCGTGAGGTCCTCAATCAGCAATGGCAGCCTAATATAACTAGAATTCTACAGATATCCGGAATTACTTATACTTGGGATGACAGCAGGCCTAAAGGTGAAAAAGTAATAGATATATACCTTCCGGACGGAGCAAAACTCGAACCGGCCAAGATCTATTCGGTCACTGTAAATACTTATCTCGCTAATGGAGGAGATAATTTCACCGTATTTCTAAATGGGATAAATAGAGTGACTGGCCCCAACGATATTGATGCACTGGAGAAGTATATTCAGCAGCTCCCGCAGCCGTTTAGTTACGCGATTGATGGACGCATAAAAAGAATGAATTAAAAGGACAGTCATGGCGACTGTCCTTTTTCTTGTCCATTTGATACTAATAGCAGGATCTGACTCATATCTTTTCAATAGGATTAAACATGAAAGGAATGGGATAATGAAAAAATATATTTATTTTCTCATGCTGTTCGGCGTTTTCTTTCCCTTTTTTCATAAGACAGCCATTGTTTATGACAACTGGAGATTGTGCACTACTGCTTCTAAATTAATCGGGATCAGGCTATATGGACTGGATTCCATGAGAAATCTCCTTATTTCAGCACTGGCGGCCCTCGCTGCTTTCTTTTTCACACAGCTATTTATAAGATGGGACAGCAAAAATAAAATCTAGCTTTATCACTATTCATATATAGTAAATTGAGGTTTAGTCGGGTGATCAATGACAAGTGCGTCTTTTGGAAATTTTAATAGCTTTTGAAAAAGTGCAAGATCACCAATACAGCCAACTGTCATTATCGCTCCCAGGATTGATAATCCGGGCATATTAAGGACAATTCCAAGAACAAGCGGACCTAAGCCAGTTGGAATGAATGGCAGCAATAAAACCTTTTTCATTTGCTGAACAGTCACTGGCTGTTTGGCATGAGCATAAGCAGCACCTATTTTCCAATTGACTCCCCAGTCTAATTCCTTCCAGGGAACTTTGCCAATATAGCGAAAGCCTGCCAAATGGATGGCTTCATGGAGAATAATGATAAGGATCATTCCAGCAAAGAACATTAGCATACCTGCGAAACCAAAACTCATTTCTCCACCGCGGTAAATCACAGCATGTAAAATGAGGACCCCCAATATAAGCGCTATTGTCGCAAGGAATAAGTATATCTGCAGCTTCATCATTGAAATAGAAACAACCGTTGCTCTTTTATTTTCCAATCTTTTCACCTCTTCAGAATTGGTCAATACTTTACCTACGTATCAGGCAACAGGAAGTTTCAAATCCTTTCACTTTGTCATGCATTCCTCCTTCTTTTGCCTCATGCTCGTGTTTTCGAATTTACAGTTTCTGCCCAAATGGACCTAAAGTAGCTGAAAACACTGTTACCATCACTGATCGCCTTGTATAATCAAGGCAAGAAAGCTGAGAAAGGACTGTGATAAGGAAAGTGCTGTATATATGGGATATTGAAAAAATTATTATACATACATTAAACGAACTGCGCCTCAACATAAATTACGAGTTCAGCAATACTCTCGCTTCACCTATGAGCTACAACGTATCAACGAATACAATCAAATTTAACTACCTGAAAGTGAATGGCTACATAGCCAAAATCAATTTTAAAATAAAAGAGACGGATGAGAATCTGATAAAATTAATGCTTTATCATGAGATTGGCTATTATCTGGATTTCAAAAAAAACAAACATGACATCCGAACCCTTATGTACGGGGATGATGACGAGAAAGAACAGCTCATGGCTGAAATAGAAAAAAACTCCTGGGATTATGGAAGAAAGATAGTGCCTGAACATTTGGTTCATGCCTATGATCATTTTAGGGACTTGGCTAAAATGTTCAGCTGAAAACGAAATGCGCCTCATCTTGAGACGCATTTCGTTTAATTTGGTTCAACATGGACATGAACATCATAAACACCATGATCCTGCATCATTACTTTTTCCACGTGTGTCGCAATATCATGGGCTTCCTTAATATCAAGCGTAGAATTAACCAATATGACCACATCAATCACTTCATTGTTGCCATAGCTTCTGCCTTTAATATCTTTTATGCCTTTAACCCCGTTTACTTTTTTGATAACATCCTGATATTTTTTTATCTTTTTTTCATCAAAACCATCTGACAGCTCATGGGAAGCTTGTACAAAAATATCCCAAGCCGTTTTACATATTAAAAGCCCGACTATAATAGCTGTTAACGGGTCGAGCCATGGCATGTTCAGCTGTGACCCAAATATCCCTATAGCTGTGCCGATACTCACCCAGGCGTCTGAGACATTATCCTTAGCTGCTGCCATTACGGCCTTACTGTTAATTTTAATGGCTAATTTTTTGTTGTATCGGTACACAAAGTACATTGCCGCTCCTGAAAAAACACCGGTATATGCCGCAAAAATATCAGGAGATTCATTAACTCCTTCAAAAATCGATGAAACAGCATTCAACAGTACTTGAATGCCCACAGCAGCCATAATGAAAGACGCTACCATGGATGCAATGGTTTCACTCTTCCAATGTCCATACCCATGATTTTTATCCGGCGGACGCTGAGAAATCCTAAGACCTATAAGTACTGCAATTGAAGCAATAATATCCGTTGTATTATTTAATCCATCCGCTTTCAACGCAGCTGAATCACTCAAATATCCAATTGCTAACTTTAGTATTGAAAGACATATATAAGCTGCGATGCTAATATACGCAGCCCGCTCACCTAATTTAAGATTTTGATACTTTTCTTCTTCCATGCCCCAAGCCTCCTACATTACCCTTGCTTATATTACCAAGCGGGATTCGGTTGGGTCTAGAGCAATCTTTTTGTCTTTTATTAAATAAATAAGCAAAGTGCAATTAAGTTGGACTAACGAAAATTAAGCCAGCCTCGTAATAGGCTGGCTTGATTCATATCAATTTATATATGAAGGAGAAGACATAATTCAAACCGTACGTTGATAATAGATTTTCATCAAGAAAATCTAAGCCCCTTTGAGACTTGCCTCAAACAAATCGATAATTTCCAAAAACCTCTCTGCTTCCCTAAATGTATGATCAGCCAGAAGAGGATGAATATTGCTTTTGATGCGACATGCCTCTATTAATTCCCTGGCAGTTTTCTTAAAATCCCTTAATGAAGCAACAGATACTTTATTCTGGTTTAAGAATTGTCTCATGATTGGCTTCGTTTCGGATTGAGGCTGCATTGAATCCAGGTCCACGGCCTGAAATACCAATTGATCGAAATCATGGCTGAACTCCCTGGCCTGTTCCACCAGCTTTCTTTCAGAAGGGTCTAATAGATGGCCGATAAATTTAGCATGATCGGCCATGATCCTTAGGAAAAATACATTCTCTTCTATTATCGCTTCTGGCTTTGGAGCGAGTATCCCGGAGTTAAGATCTTTTAATCGATTAGCAAAATAAGCTGCTTCCCGGCTGATGTGGTCAATTAATAAAGGATAATTATTTGAACGAATTTCACATCTTAATGTCAAACCTAATACTTTTCTTTTATAGCTCCAGATAGCGGCAGCTGCCTGATAAACCTCGTTATTAAAAGCTTGCACTTGGCCAAGTTCGGAATTTACATTAAACCTTGCCAGCTTCTCCTCAATTCTTTCAAACACAGCAATAAACTGCTGCGCCTCGGCAATAAGCTGTTTCTGCTCATATGTAAAACCCAAACTCAAAAACAAGGCATGTTCTTTCATGATTCTTGACCAAAATTTAATTTCATCCAGTGATCTAGCGACAATTGGGTTCGCCATGTCTTCCCCTCCTTAATTACTCACTCCTTCTCATATATATTTAGGATCTTTCGTTATTATTCCATTTTAAAAATCACTCACTAATCCATTACTTTATGGGCAGATAAACTGGCTGAAAATATAAAAGCTGTTTCCTATAAGAAAGCAGTCATTCTTTTACCCATACTTTGAAAAATCCAGAAAATAGCTATAAACCAAGTAAACTACCATCGCAAACGCAGTTGAGATAAAGCCCCAGCCGAGGGTAATCTGCTCGATTACCAAGTAGTTATTGCAAAGCTGTATAGGCGACCAGATATAAAGCCATCCCAGAGCTAAAAAAAGAATAGTAAAGAAAATAATGAAAGCATGCTTCCAAAATGAACTTAGCTTTGGCCAGCTGTCCCGCAATGGCACCCCCGCCAAAAATGGCAGTGAGACAAATTTAAAGACTTCTATACTTGTAAGCGTCAAAGCTTCGTCCATCGTCCTTGGCAGAGACCAATACACCATAATGACTGAAAACAGCAATAGACCGGGAACTCCATTTTCATTCCATTTTGAGAAAAACTCAGGAAAGCGATTTTGAAAGAACTTGGCCATGAATAATCCGGAGATCACCAGCAGGGGCATTTGCATATGCATGTGGGTAATCATGATGGATTCCAGCAGATTAGCTACAGGAGGCAGCGCCAATGCAAGGAGCAGGAAAAATCCGTAAACTGGTGATCTCATCCTTCTTCCCTCCCGCTGCGCAGAATCTCCGTTACCCTATCAGCCGCTTTATCAATGAATGTGTAGTCCATCACTTCGATTAACTGTCCTTTGGAGTTTACCAGATAAAAAGCAGAGTTATGGGCAAAGTTGCCGTATTCATCCGGTATGACAATGACCCCAAACCGGTCCAGCAAAGAGTTAAGTTCCTCCTGATCTGGAATTCTGGCCATTCTCCACGTTTCTCCGTCACTGCCAAAAGCTTTACGGTAAGTGTCCAATGTTTTCGGATCGTCCCTCTCCGGATCAAAACTGATGCTCAGGAACTGAATGTCATCGCCAATATACTCTTTCGGAATTTGTTTATATACTTCTGACATATTGACTTCCAGCTCAGGGCAAACAGTACCGCAGGAAGTATATAAAAAAGTAATAAAAACATACTTTCCTTTAAATTTCGAGAATGAGTAGCTCCTTCCATTATTATCTTCAAGTGTTACATCCGGGAACTGAGGCTTTTCATCCATTAACTGATTAACCCTGGCTGTTTCAGCCGTAAATGCCTGAAACCCATCTGTGCCAATGTAAAAAAGAAATGCGCCAAACATCAGTACAATCAAGCTTGATAAAGCCGTTCTATTTTTGGGAATCATGATTCATCACTTCCTTTTAAAAGAAAGAGACAGCCCAGAGCCGAGCTATCTCCCTTTCCTTACCAGGTTTTATATGGAGGTGAACCTGGAGGCGCGTTGACTATAAAATCGACCAATGGAATGACGTATGCCATGCCGACAAGGGCAATCATACACACAATCCATAATCCCCAGCGCTCTGTCCATCTAGGTGTAGGCGCTTCATCCTCTTCCACTTCCGCAACAGGGAATTCTGTGTTCCCTTTTGGTGCAAAGAACATGAGGTAGAATACGGCATATACCTGGATGAGTACACCAATCATCAGCAGGGTACCGCCTATGGCCAAGAAGAACAGATAAGGATCCCAGCTTAAAGCAGTCGCATTGTCAAAGTATGTTGAATAGGACGTCCTTCTTGGAGAACCCAGCAGCCCTACCCAGTGCATTGCTCCTGACATGATGATCATACCGAGCGTCCATATGATCGTTTGTATAACCCCAAGTTTATTGATCTGCGGTGTCAGCACTCTTTTTGATACATAAGGAATGAGCCAATAGCTGATGCCGAAGAATGTCATGACCACTGACATGCCAAGTGTTAAGTGGAAATGGCCGACAATCCACATTGTGTTATGGACTACCTGATTCAATTGATTTGTGCTTTGTACAATTCCGCCCGCCCCTGCAGGAATAAAAGCAGCCATCGCGATAAATGGTGCAAGGAATCGTACATCTCCCCAAGGAAGTTTCTTATACCAGCCGACAAGACCTCTTCCGCCTTTCTTTCTCGCTGTACGCTCAAATACTGCAAACATAGCATAAGCAGTCATTAAAGAAGGGAAACCAATTGCCAGACTCATAAACACGTGCATGTATTTAACTGGCTCTGAAATACCAGGATCTATAATTTGATGGTGGAAACCGCCTGTAATATTCATAATAACGAGTGCGATTACTACGATCCTTGTTAAAAGGTCATTCCACCTTTTTCCCCCAATGATCTTTGGAACAATGACATACCAGGCAGAAACAGCTGTTAAATACCAGATGTTAACCAGCGTGTGTCCGAAAGCCCAGAACAAAGTGCGTGCAACCATTACATTAATTGTCTCCACCCACCCAAAAGCCCATGGGATAATCGTAAAGACTTCAATCGCTACAGGTATGCTGCCGAAGAATAAGAGAACAAAGACCCCGGTTGCAAAGAAAGAAAGGATCGGTATATGCTGGCCCGGATTCCTCTTTCTCCAGCTGGCCACATTGATGAAGGCACCAAAGGCGCCCATCCAAACACCCAATACGATAAATACTAAGCCTATATAGAAAATGGGTGAAGCAGCCATTGGCGGATAGAATGTATACATAACTGATGCTTCATTCATTAAAATCGGAATCACCGCTAGGACAAATCCGAAAATCTTCATCCAGAAGCCAATCCATGCCATCTTTCTGACCTTAGGAAGCAGGCCGCCCAGTGTATGGGATAACCCGGCATAGAAGTATCCGATTGTGAAGAAAGCCGACAGTACGACTACCAGCAGAAGGCCATGAGCTGTAAGTACCTGATAATAATTCAGCCATGCCGGCAATTCAAACATTCCAGCCCGATTCAGGCCTTGCAGCAATCCAAGTATTCCTCCCAAAAGGATGGCCAGGAAAGCAACAGATAAATATGATTTCGTTAATTTTGCATCCTCAAGGCTAATTCCCATAATTTTATTTGCTTTATCCTTAATAACTTGCGTTCTTCCAGATTGCTTAATAACTGTTTCCACTGTCTATCACCCCTTTATTTCACCGTAATGGTCGTGCTCATCATCTGATGGCCCGCACCGCAGTACTCATTGCAAAGTACTAAATATTCACCTGGCTTATCAAATTTCTGAGTGATCTTTTGTACATAGCCAGGTACTACCATAGCATTTAAGTTAGTTTCTGCAACCTGAAACCCATGAACGACATCTTTTGACGTCAATGTAAAATGAACTGTTGATCCGGCAGGCACCTCAATTTCATTTGGGGTAAAGCTGAATACCTGAAGCGTCATGACTACTTCATACTCTTTCTCGCCTATCTTCTTAATCCCTGGATTATCGAACGGTGCTGTTTCATCCACTTTCTGCGGATCAATTCGCTCTCCATAGCTCGGCGGCCCCAGCTCCAGGGCGAATGTCTGGTAGCCCGTAATCAGCATGAATCCAATAATCATCCCAAAGCTTAGAATCAGCCATATCTTCTCTGACCGATGCATCATTTTGTATCCCCCCTATAATCTGGCCATATACAGGCCATACACTATTAAATAAGTAACAAAGATCCCAAGCCCTACAACTGTAACTGAAAAGAACGTACCCTTTAGAGAGTTATGTTCCTTTGAACTGCTCTGGTTCACTTTTCGTGCATCCACCTTCCATCAGCTCCTTAGCTTTGTTACCTACATCATAGTTGAGAAGGGTTTTCATAAAAGTGAATTGAATCACACTTTTTTCATATATCTTCAAAGCAAAAGGCCTGCAATTTTGGTTAAACACTGTAGTACCAAGGGTTATCTCTATTGAACAGTGCTCTGGTAAGCATATAGGTTCACAAATAGTTCACAAAAAGTCACTTACCAGAAGTCCTATAATGATCATAAGAATATCAAGCTTGTAAGACGGTAGTGCAGCAATAACATTTGGGGTTTTATGTTAAAATGATTTTGAGGGATGTATACTATTGTTCTTAAGCTAAATGGCAAGTTAAGAAATTAATTAAAATTGGGGTGACTATTTTGGATGCTTTCGTGATTTTAGCTTTTTCATTAGCTGCGGGTGCGTTCTCTTTTGCATTATTTTCAGATGATAAAGTTAAGAAACTTGAAAAGAGAGTGAAAGATTTAGAAGATAATATAAACGAAAATTAGAATGGCCAGACTAAACTCAAGAAGTTTCACATAAATAAAAAAAACTAATCCCTATTGGAATTAGTTTGAAAATGGTATGTATAATGGTGGGCCTAAATGGACTCGAACCATCGACCTCACGCTTATCAGGCGTGCGCTCTAACCAGCTGAGCTATAGGCCCATATGTGTTGGAGCGGGTGAAGGGAATCGAACCCTCATCATCAGCTTGGAAGGCTGAGGTTTTACCACTAAACTACACCCGCTTTGTAAGGAATATAATTTGGAGGCAACACCCGGATTTGAACCGGGGATGGAGGTTTTGCAGACCTCTGCCTTACCACTTGGCTATGCTGCCTTAAAAAAAATGGCTGGGCTAGCAGGATTCGAACCTGCGAGTGACGGAGTCAAAGTCCGGTGCCTTACCGCTTGGCTATAGCCCAATAATAATGCAATTTAAAAGAATAATGGGGCGATTGATGGGAATCGAACCCACGAATGTCGGAGCCACAATCCGATGCGTTAACCACTTCGCCACAACCGCCACTATCCTACTGGCAGGGGTAGTAGGAATCGAACCCACATCAAAGGTTTTGGAGACCTTCGTTTTACCATTAAACTATACCCCTATATCAATGGTGGAGGGGGGCAGATTCGAACTGCCGAACCCGAAGGAGCGGATTTACAGTCCGCCGCGTTTAGCCACTTCGCTACCCCTCCAAGTCTGTAAAGACTAAGAAAATGGTGGCTCAGGACGGAATCGAACCGCCGACACAAGGATTTTCAGTCCTTTGCTCTACCGACTGAGCTACTGAGCCAAAATAATATTATATCCCTAAATCTAAATAAATGTGCTTCAAAGCCATGCGTTCTTTGTCGCAGATTTTAAAAGCATGCTATTCGATGATGAAAAGCTTCGCAGCTGCATTCTTTTAAAATCCTCTACCGACTGAGCTACTGAGCCAAAGCTTATATCTCTTTGTAAAAATGGCGGTCCGGACGGGACTCGAACCCGCGACCTCCTGCGTGACAGGCAGGCATTCTAACCAACTGAACTACCGGACCGGATTGCGGGGGCAGGATTTGAACCTGCGACCTTCGGGTTATGAGCCCGACGAGCTACCGGACTGCTCCACCCCGCGATAGTATTATTTATGTGATTTGTCTATGCTCACATCAAGCATTTCATCGCAGCTTATTCGGTGATATAACCGCCCCGCGACAATAATATTAAAGAAAATATGGAGGAGGAAAGGGGATTCGAACCCCTGCGCGGTTTGACCCGCCTGTCGGTTTTCAAGACCGATCCCTTCAGCCGGACTTGGGTATTCCTCCAATGTTGTATAAGATAATCATAATGGTAGCGGCGGAGGGGATCGAACCCCCGACCTCACGGGTATGAACCGTACGCTCTAGCCAGCTGAGCTACACCGCCGAAATGATTATATATTTTATGGTGGAGCCTAGCGGGATCGAACCGCTGACCTCCTGCGTGCAAAGCAGGCGCTCTCCCAGCTGAGCTAAGGCCCCATGTAAAAGAAGTGTCGCTGGTCGGGAAGACAGGATTCGAACCTGCGACCCCTTGGTCCCAAACCAAGTGCTCTACCAA
>NZ_JCAXER010000036.1:0-47122 GCF_059758675.1 Cytobacillus sp. GQ23 | reverse complement strand
CCCTCTTTTAGAAAGAGGGTTTTTTTCTTTGGCCTCCTATAAACTAAGCACTTTAGGAAAAGATAACTATAAAATTACTTTTCAAACAGGAGGCTAACATGAAGAAGACACTTTTTAGTGCTTTGTTAATCTGTTTAATTTTAATCATTTCAGGATGCGGAACGAATAAAGCAAATCCGGAGAATCAGGATCAGCCTGCCACAGAAGAGAAGGGGAAGGATTTATGGTCAAAAGTGAAGGATGAGGGGAAACTGCTAATTGGAACAGAGGGCACGTATCCGCCATTCACGTTCCATGACGATAAAGGGGAGCTAACTGGTTTTGATGTGGACATCTCAAAGGAAGTGGCCAAAAGGCTTGGTGTGAAACCGGAATTTCTGGAAACACAATGGGATGCCATGTTTGCCGGATTGGATTCAAAACGATTTGATATGATTGCAAACCAGGTGGGAATTCGTCCTGATCGGCAGGAGAAATATGATTTTTCGGATCCTTATATATCTTCTTCAGCAGTTTTGATTACACATGAATCCAATAATTCAGTTTCGAGCTTTGAAGACATAGAGGGCTTGAAAGCCGCACAGTCCATGACAAGCAATTATGCTGATTTGGCAAAGTCGTATGGTGCGGAAATTGTAGGAGTAGACGGATTTAACCAGGCAATTGAGCTGATTAATTCTAAGCGAGCAGATGTTACTCTCAACGATAATTTGTCATTTTTGGATTTTAAAAAACATAAGCCAGATGCTCCGGTCAAAATCGCTGATCAATCCGATGATGCTTCCCAAAGCGGTCTAATGTTCAGAAAGGGAAGCGATACATTGGCTGATGAAGTCAATAAAGCATTGGCTGATATGATTGAGGATGGCACGTACTTGAAGATTTCAGAAAAATGGTTTGGCGAAAATGTACTTAAGTAATATTTTTGCCAGCCCGGAAAGGATCGAAAGACTGATAGCGATAGGCATGAATTCATTTCAGCCATTGCTGGAGGGGGCCATTCTCTATACCATCCCGTTAACACTAATTTCCTTTATATGCGGGCTGGCATTGGCAATATTTACGGCACTTGCCCGCATTTCGGGAAATAAGGCACTCGGGGCGATAGCGAGAATTTATGTATCAGCCATTAGGGGGACGCCTCTTCTTGTACAGCTGTTTATCATTTTTTACGGGCTTCCAACGATTGGTGTGATTATTGATCCTTTACCCTCAGCAATTATTGGATTTTCGCTGAATGTAGGGGCGTACGCCTCCGAAATTATCCGGGCAGCCATCCTGTCAATTCCAAAAGGACAATGGGAAGCGGGATATTCCATAGGCATGTCTTATTCGCAGACACTTAAGAGAATTATTCTTCCTCAGGCATCCAGGGTATCGATACCGCCGCTATCCAATTCATTCATCAGTCTTGTAAAGGATACCTCTCTGGCTTCCATGATTCTGGTTGCAGAGATGTTTCGAAGAGCACAGGAAATAGCTTCAACCAATTATGAATTTTTGCTTTTATATACGCAGGCTGCCCTTATATACTGGGTGATCTGCTTTATGCTCTCGATCTTGCAGGGAAGGCTTGAACGCCGGCTGGACAGATATATTTCTTCATGAAAAGAGGCAGTGCTATAGATGATTAATATAAAAGGTTTGCATAAGCAATTTGATCAGCTGGAAGTACTGAAAGGAATCGATTTGGAAGTGAAGAAAGGGCAAGTGGTTGTAGTGATCGGGCCATCTGGCTCCGGAAAAACGACCTTGCTGCGGTGCATCAATGTGCTGGAGCAGCCAACTTCAGGAATTCTTGCCATTGGTGATCAAGTTCTCGACTTTTCCCGGCAGGTCCCGAAAAAGCAAATTCCACCCTTCAGACGCCTTACAGGAATGGTGTTTCAAAACTATAACTTATTCCCGCATATGACTGCACTGGAAAATGTCATGGAAGGGCCGGTTACAGTGAAAGGCGTATCAAAGGAAACGGCGAAGGAAAAAGGGGAACTTCTTTTAAGAAAAGTGGGTTTAGCGGATAAAGCGGGCTACTATCCTTACCAGCTTTCAGGCGGCCAGCAGCAGCGGGTTGGAATTGCCAGGGCTCTTGCGATGGAGCCAAAGGTCATGCTTTTTGATGAACCTACCTCCGCACTGGACCCTGAACTTGTTGGGGAAGTGCTGAAGGTGATGAGGGACCTGGCCGCTGAAGGAATGACCATGGTAATTGTTACTCATGAAATGAGATTTGCCAGGGATGCAGCGGATGAAGTCATTTTCATGGACGGCGGTATCATAATAGAACGCGGCAAGCCCGATCAGATATTTTCCAGTCCCAAAGAAGTCCGCACAAGCCAGTTCCTGAATTTAATTCAATGAAAAGACCTCTGCAGACAGGCAGAGGCCTTTTTTATCAAAAAAATGCTTCCTTAACAGGAAGCGGAAAAAAGGGGGATTTACACTTGTAGGATTAGTATGCCCGGCAGGAGAGTACATTATTCATATTTTCTAAATACATTAATTTAAACTTTTGGTTTCCTCATGCAGAGGTTTAATCAGACGTATTCGTGCTAAACTGAAAGTAGAATCCGGTGGGAGAGGTGTTAAAATGAAGGAAAATATTTTAGTTTGTGTAAGCAATCCCAATCATGCGGAAATACTGGCCCGGAGAGGAAAAAAACTGAAGGAAGCTTTTCAGGGAGAGGGATATATTCTCTCCGTAGAAAACCGGAAACAGGAAGAGTTTACTTTTAATGAGCTGCAGACAAAATACCTGTTCGAAAGTTTAGCAGAGAAATATGGGCTGAAGATGCTCGCCAAGTATGCGGGAGGCAAAAAAACGTCAAATGTAATCGCTGAAGTGGTCCGGGATTATGAAATTACCCAGATTATTCTTGGTCAGGCTGTTCAAACCAAGCTGGAGCGAATAGTAAGGCCTTCACTGATCAATGAATTATTCCAGCTGCTTGACGGGGTGGATATTCATGTCGCAGAAGTGTCAAGAAAGGTCCATGATCCTTCTGATGATACAGATAAAGGACTGCGGGCGCAGATTGTGAAAAAAGGCTCTGATTATCATCTTACCATTGGAGAAAATCACGAGAACGGGGTCAATGGCATCTTCTATAAAGAATTATCCTCCGACTTCTCAAATGGCTTTTTTGTAATACAAAGAGAAAATAACCATGAAGTTCTGCGTATTCACCATGGTATTGTTGATAATAATATTTTGGAAGATAATTAAGAAAGCCGGCCAGCCAGCCGGCTTTTAACATATTTAAATTAAGTCGTTTACATAATAAACTTTTCCGTTCTCAATTTCTTTATGCAGCAGCAGGCCGACCAATGCGTTTGCCACAGTATCCGTTTTTCTTAGCAATCCTTTCTCCTTATATGACTGGAATTTCTCCAGGTCATGAAATGCTTCCTTTGCTGAAGAGCGAATGGTTCCCTGCATTTCTGTGTCCATGATGCCAGGGCTAAAGGCAATTATCTTATGGCTGCTTCCTGCTGTCTGCAATTCCAATGCCGCAGTTTCCGTGAACATATTTAGTCCGGCTTTTGTGCTGCAGTAAGCACTCCACCCCTGTATGGGTCTTTCCGCAGCGCCTGAAGTAATATTAACAATGTTCATATCACTTGAAACTTCACGCAGCAGGATATTCGAAATCAATATAGGAGCAATTAAATTAACGTGAGCATTTTGAATGAATGCAGCATGATCAAGATTCCCTGCTGTACCGATTGGATCAATAACCCCTGCGTTGTTAAATACATATAGGGTCTCCGGCTGTTTCTCCTTCAATAAGCCCGTCAGTTCGCTTAGAGCCCTTTCAAGCTCATTCGGTGAGGAAAGATTGCAGAAATAATGGGCATAAAATACTTGATTTTCTGCAGCAAGCTTTGACAGCTCGGGATTCTCAGTCCTTGAGACAGCTAGGATGCCTATTCCTTCTGTTATCATTCTCTTGGCGATGGAAGCTCCCAAGCCTTTGGATGCACCAGTAATAATGGCTAATTTCACATTGATCACTCCTATTTCCTGTTTCGTTAACTTCTATTAAAACAGAAATTGATCAAATTTTCCTTTATCAGCCATTGCCCTTTCTGAATTCCATCATTTCATCTTCTATTAAATTAATGATTGAGAGGATAATTCCTGAAAACAGGGAGGCAGCTGTAATATTGCTTAACCCGAATAGAAGGTAAAGAATACATGTGCTGAAAAAAGTGAACAGGAGGCAATAATGGCATGCTTTAATTTTCCGCATTGACCGGCTCTGCCTTCCAGTAATATTCACTGAATACATCCGCAAATGCTTTAATGGAATTATTCAGTTCATCCAGATTGTTTTCCACGCCTCCGAACTCCAGCAGAAGGGCCCGTTCGGAAAGATCCTGGTTATAGACACCGTTGCCTTCACTTTTTCCTTTTATAATTACCCCCCTGCTGATTCCCTTATATTTTGCTTCCAGTGCCTGGTGAAGCTCCGTAGCCACTTTTAAGTTCTGTTCATAGTTCTTGTGCTCCTTGCCAACTACAAAAAACAGCCGCGCGTATGAATTCTGGCCAATTATGGCGGTTGTTTTTCCGCGCGGAAGTGAATCCCTGTGGATATCGATCAGGAATTTAACATCCTTATTCTCTGCCAAGGCTGCTTGGACTGTTTCCCTGGACATGGTGTAGGAATTTTCCCAGTTCCAGCCCTTCTTTTTCAGTTCTGCGGCTATATTGGTTTTATTATGCTCAGCACCTATGCCGTTTCTGGCCAGTTCTTCACTGAGCTTTTTCCCGACTGCAATAACATTCACCTGTTCATTGGGACTAACAGCCTCATCGGTATTCTTTACATCTTTTAATAACGGAGCAAATGATTCCCAGCTGTGGGAATGGTAGATGAAGACCCCTTTTTCCTCAGGAATAACCGGAGGAGCAGCATTTTCCCCACTTTGGCCGTTATTCATAGCCAATTCTTTTTCTTTTAAAAGGACTTCAAGCGGAGGGGCGGATTCCACTGGCAGGTTAGTAAAATCGGTACCCTCTCCGGCAATGGCAATACCGGTATCAAAAATCGAAAAACCAGGCAGCTCCCGGCCAAGGAACGTTCTTATATCCTGCGGCTGTGTGTTGGTTGCCAGCTTAAACAGGGTTCCAGATAAGGAATAGCTTTCGGCTGGAGTATCCCCCTGAAAATAGTGATTCTCAGCCTTTAAAAAGTGAATGAAGAGCTGGTCAGCCTTAATATCCTTAAGCAGCACATTCATATGTGACGAGGAAAAGGCAGCCGGATAAAGCGTAATAGCCCCTGCAAGCGCCACTATGGCACAAATACTGAAAAGCCAGCTGTTTATGTAAAAGAAGATAGAATGGACACTCAATTTAGAATTCATATAAATCCCCTCCACTCTTTAAATATATGACGGATAAGCCGATTTAGAAGATGGGGAGTGAAAGGAAAACGGGGTCATTTGACGAATTAAGTAAAAGAGCCTTTTAAAAGGAGATGTCGGGAATGGTACAGCATGTATTAGAAAAGGACGAACATAAAAAATTGGCTATCAGCTTATTCAACAAAGTGTGGGACTTAATGGAAAAACCTGATAAAACGGAAAAAGAAAAACATGAAATGATTCATATGGTGCACACATCACGCTATTACTGGGGAATGGTCGGACAGCCAGTTAACCTTTCAAGGGGAGAATGGCAGATATCCAGGGTATATACAGTCTTGAACCGGGCTGAGCCTGCTCTTTTTCATGCTAAAAGAAATCTGGAAATTTGTCTTTCTAACAAAATTGGGGACTTTGATTTGGCATTCGCATATGAAGCATTGGCACGTGCCTATCAGATAGCCGGTGATGAAAAAAATGTACAGCTGTATAAGATGCTTGCTTTCGAGGCTGCTGGAGAGATTGCAAATGAAGAGGACAAAATAGTGGTGCTGAATGATCTTGAATCCATTTAGTATAAAATACATAGTTGAAAGCAATTCTTGTACTAAATCTTAAAGGGCTTGAAGGGGCCTTATATTTTTTGAAAAGATTTCATTGTTTTATCACAAATGGACTTTATAGTTATCTTATCATAGAAAAATAACGTTAAAGAGAGGGACACTAATTTGAAAAAGGTATTATTCAGCTTAATGGCTGGTTTCCTTGTTCTAGCCGGATGCAGCCAATCAGAAGAAAAGCCTGCGAAGAACGACGAGGTGCCGCAAATTATCGAAGCTGTCATCGAGGTGCCTGAAACCATCAATCCTGGCGAGGAGGCAGCCCTTGCTGTCACTGTTAAGCATGGAGATGAGGCTGTAACAGATGCGGATGAGGTGAAATTTGAAATCTGGCAGGAAGGACAAAAAGAAAACGGTGAAATGATTGAGGCAAAGCACGACTCAGAGGGTAAATATACTGCTGATCATGCCTTTGCAGAGGATGGCCTCTACTATGTTCAGTCCCATGTTACGGCAAGAAGCCAGCATACCATGCCAATGGTTTCGATACAGGTTGGTGAAGCAAAAGCGGAGGACTCAGGAGCGGGGCATGATCAAGAAAATGCGGGCCATGAAGAAGGACACTCTCACGGCCATGGTGGTGAGGTAACCATAGAGCTTGAGGCTCCAGACCAAATCCATGCAAACGAACAAACACAATTATCAGCCTTAGTTGATAATGAAGGGGAACCTCTGGCGGATGCTAAAGTAAGGCTTGAAATCACACTGAATGGTGCAACACCCCAATGGGTGAACATGGCTGAAGAAGAACCGGGCAAATACACAGCCAGCCACCAGTTTACAGATGAAGGCACTTATACCATTACCACACATGTCGAAAAGGGCGACGACATTCACGAGCACACAGAAACTGAATTAACGGTGCATTAAATACTTTTCAGCGGGGTTAAATAACCCCGCTGAATTTTTATTTGGAGATTTATTAGAAACACAATTCTTATCGGTAACTTTCGGGCACAGAACACCTGAAAGTCTGAAGACGCCCCGGCCAAAAGAGCATTATCGATCAAGGCTTATTATGAATCCGGGACAGATACCCCACTCCCAGTTTCATGATAATATAAAAGGAGAGATTACAGAAAAGCAGGTGTCAGAGAGATGTCAGATACACATTTGCATTTTAATACGGGGATTGGAGTCCAAAAGCCTAATAGCATTCGAAATAAGGATATCAGCTGCCCTTTTTGTGCAAGGGAAGAGCTGACAGATATCATCGCGGTAGAGGATTCAATTATTTTGCTGAAAAATAAGTATCCTGTTCTGGAAAACTCCTATCAGACGGTGCTGATCGAAACGGATCAATGCGACGGTGAGCTGTCGGTTTATCCTGAGGAGCATTTGGTCAGGTTAATTTCATTTGGGCTAAAACATTGGATCTTAATGGAAGAAAGCAGGGAATATGAGTCTGTATTATTTTTTAAAAACCATGGCCCATTATCCGGGGGAAGTATCGCCCACCCGCATATGCAGATTGTGGGATTGAAAAATATTGATTACAAGGAAAAAGTTCAGGCTCAGGATTTTGAGGGGCTCCTTATTCATGAAGAAAGCGATACGGTGTTTACTTTATCGACTTCCCCGAGAATCGGTTTTTATGAATTTAATGTGAAGCTCGCCGACCAGGATGATATTCCGTACTTTGCGAAATGCATCCAGACTGCGGCACATTATATTCTGAATGCCTTCCCTTTTCCTAGTAATAGTTATAACTTGTTTTTCTACAAGCTGGGCAGGGAGATTTACGCGAAAATCGTTCCGCGCTTTATTACAACGCCAATTTTTATCGGCTACAGCATCCCCCAGGTGCCTAATAATCTCGAGTGGATGAGAGATGATATAAAAGTGAGATATTTCAGCGGGGAGTTTAAAACGGGGTCTTAATACTCTTTGCATCGAATAAGAAGATGAGCGCAAATAACCATTCACAGCAATCGTAAAAATTTGAAATAATAACCATTCGCTTTTAGAAGTTGTGATTTATCTCTATAAAAAATATAATGGAATATTGTAACGAGGAATAAATTGACGTACTTATGATATTCCTTGCTGTGAGCTCCGTATGCCTTATAAGCTAAAAGGCAAATGGTCTGTTAATTGATTGAAAGTATAACTTCTTGAGTTAGATAACTGTTTATCCGCAGCACCTGCCCCCTCAAAGTTACAAGCCGCTTCTCCCAAGAAGGCAAAGGACGCCTCCCGTGAGGCTCGGCTTGTGCTTGAGGCCCGCAGAATTAGGAAGGCAGCCTTCGTCCGCACAAACTTCGCACATGCAAAAGTCAGCAGCTTTTCGGAGGATGCGGCTTTCTTAGTCTTCGTTCCTTCGTGGGCAAGGTGCTTCCGCTTTTCTTTAAAGGAGAATGATCATGACCTCAAATCGATATACACCTCCTAAGCTGGACTGGGGCTTAGTTTTAATATTAATGCTGCTATTCCTGGTAAGTGCCATATCTATTTACAGCGCACAGACAACAGGGCAATATACAGAAAACTTCCTTTTGAAGCAGGTTGTCTGGTATACAGTAGGAACAGGTATCATCGCTGCGGTAATCACACTGGATTCCGATCAGCTGAAGAAGATTTCCTGGTATGTGTATGGCCTTGGCATCGTACTCCTGGGATTCCTGATTGTGGCGCCAGCAAGCATAGCTCCTGTCATTAATGGGGCAAAAGCATGGTATAAGGTTCCGGGGATGGGTTCCCTTCAGCCAGCTGAGCTTGTTAAAGTGTTCATTATTTTGGTATTGGCGAAAACGATTGACGAGCATCATCAAAAAAATGTATATAAAACCATGCAGACTGATTTATGGCTGCTAATTAAATTGGCTGGATTAACAATGGTGCCCCTGCTGCTGGTTATGCAGCAGCCCGATTTAGGTACAAGCCTTGTATTTCTGGCCATCATGCTTGGCATGATTTTCATTTCAGGAATCAGCTGGAAGCTGCTGGCACCGATTTTTGGAACAGGAGCTGCTCTTGCAGGCACTATTTTATATTTTGTTTTGTGGCATCCGGATATTCTTGAGAAGTATTTAGGAGTAAAGGAGTATCAGTTTGCGCGCATTTATTCCTGGATTGACCCCTATAATTATCAAAGTTCAACCGGGTTTCAGCTGACACGTTCACTCCTTGCCATCGGATCAGGTGAAACAAGCGGGAAAGGATATGGAACGAGGGAGGTGTATTTGCCTGAAAGCCATACCGACTTTATTTTCAGTATTGTAGGGGAAGAATTTGGTTTTGTAGGTGCAAGCGTTGTTGTCAGCCTTTTCTTTCTGCTGATTTACCATATTACCAAGATTGGTATGGAAACGAAGAACAATTACTATACCTATATTTGTGTAGGTGTTATCAGCATGGTTACATTCCATGTCTTTCAAAATATCGGAATGACTATCGGCCTTTTGCCCATTACAGGGATTCCACTTCCTTTCATCAGCTATGGAGGAAGCTCGCTGATGGGGAATATGCTGGCGATGGGGCTGATTTTCTCCATTCGCTACCATTATAAAAAATATATGTTCTCGACTAGTGATTAAATGGAAAGAGCGGGCTTATTATAGCCCGCTCTTACTCAATAATGCCGGTTTCTTCGATATTGACTTTGCATTTAACATCAAATTCAAGCGTTTTATAATCATCCTCCCACTTTTTATAATCAAAATTCCGGTGCTGTGTTTTTTTTATTTGGCCAAGCCCGACTGGATCAATTTCAAGTTCCTGAAACCTCTTCAGCAGCTTGAGGCATTCCCTTTCAACCTTTGTCTCCAGCTTTTTTTCAACATCATCAACGACCGACTTCTCCAGCTTATTGCCGGTATACTCACGGATAATGCCTTCAATATTAATGCGAATGGAAGCGCGATTATCAGTAATCTTAATTTTATGTTTGGAACTAATACTCTTTATAGCGGCAAGATTTCCTTTATCTAGCTTTATGTCGAAATTTCCTTCACTATATTTATCAACCAGCAGTTTAAAAAAGAACAAATCTTTTATCGGCAGGATATCTACCTCCTTATCCTTGTCGAAGAGACTAATTCCTACTATCTCCACCTTATCATCCGCAATTTTTTTGATGCGGGGAAGGAAAGTATCTCTCCCTTTCTCATAATAATCACGGGAAACGATGTGAAGGTTGGTTTCCGGAATATCCCGATGTTCAATATTATGCTGTATTAAATTATAAATGTAAGTTGAATTTCCCCTTGTTCCATACTCTCCCTTCATCACGTCTTCTGCTTTATCCTCTGAGGTCACAACAAATACCCGTGCCCCTATACTCGGGTCTCTTTGAAAGGAATCTATCAGGTCATAGATCCCATGTTTCGAAATATCCGATCCGAAGACGGCCACCTTTAACCCGCCTGTCACTACCGGCTCAGATGATTGCTTGGTTACATCTATTATAAGATCCTGCCTGAGTTTTCCATTACCTGAAAAAGTCCGGTTTATTACACTTTTATCAGGCTGGAATTCCTGAAATAATACTGTCCCTCTGTATTTGTCTTTTGGATCCTCAGCTAAATCGTAGCCAACTCCTACTTCAATATTAATATCATCCAATATTTCTTTGTCCACACAGCCGGAAAGCAGCAGAAGAATACAGATAAGAAGCAGTTTTTTCATTTCTTCTTCCTCCCCTTTTTCAGCTTCTTGGCGATCATGACAGCAGCGAAAAGCAAAGGAATATAAATAAAGTTGAATGCAAATCCCATTTTGCCAACAGAGTCGTTAAGCATATTAATTTTGTCCCTTGTATCCAAAAAAATTATCATGAAAAGCACTGCGGCAACAACAAAAAATACACCCACTTTCTGACGGATATTAAAGACCCTTTTAATGAGCCGTGAGGCGATCCAGACGGATATGCACACATTAGGAAGAATAATTAAGTTCCAGTTGGCAATTCCAATATATTCAAACCGTTCAACAAAGGGCATTTCAACTATTTTCCACATTGTTAAACTGGCCCAAATTTGCTTGGACAGCTGTGCTTCAGAAAAATAAGCAAAGGTAATGATGGCTAAAATCGTGTATATTAATGTAGTTGTCAATACGGCTAAATGAGCCCATTTCTGCGATTTTTTTGGCTCTTTAATAAAAGGGTAGAAAAATATGATGCTTTCAAACCCAATAAAAGTAAGTGACATACTGTATGAAGCAGTAAGCAGCTCTTTTATGGAATGATCCCAGATGGGCAGCAGATTGTAAAAGTTGGAGAATTTAATTGCCCAGCCAAATGTGAGGAGAAGGTAAGCAGGCAAAACAAGCCCAAAAAATGAGATACCCACCACTGTCCTAAATCCCCCAAAAATAATGTATACACAAAGTGCCATAAAGAGTAAGGCGAACCAGAAGGTGCTCATTTCAGGAAACATCCAAACCTGTATGACTTCAATAAATGTCCTTAATACCGTTAAGGAGAACAGGATGAAATAGCCTATAAAAATGGCACTTAGTGCTTTGCCAATAAAGTTTCCTGCAATGTATTTATGTGCAGTTACAATATCACCGCCAGCAGTATCACAGATTTTATAGATCATCCAAATAATGCCGTGGATACATCCGCCTGCAAATAGTATCGACATCCAGGCATCGTATCCTGCATCCATTGCAATAATCCTCTGATACCCTAATACGCCAATCCCGATTTGTATAGACATGACCATGAAAAATACTAAAAAGGGGGATATTTGTAATCTCTCTGGCAGTGGCTGTTCCTTCACCTGGTTCACCTCCATATGATGATCTTAAACGCTGCGAGCAGGTTCCTGCTTCATCATTCATCAATATCTTTTTTCTTTTTTTCTTTTTTCTTGCTGAATCGGATAGGGTTCTTAGTCCTTAAGAAAATCGGCCGTTTCGATTGTGCTTCAAATGGGAGCCTGATAAGAGCATCCTTCATATCCATTACCCGAGGGGGGAAGAGCGGTTCAAGGAATGGCCTTCCAAGTGAAGTCAGCCTGGTTAAATGAGTCAGCAGTATACAGAAGCAAAATACAATTCCGAGCAGACCCCATAGCTCTGCGAAAAACAGAAAAGGAAAGCGAAGCAAACGAATAGTATTGCCCATCCTGTATACAGGTGTTGTAAAGGAAGCGAGAGCTGCAAGAGCTACAATAATGAGCAGGACGTTACTCGTCAGGCCAGCTTCTACAGATGCAGTTCCTATTACAATCCCTCCCACGATACCGATTGTCTGGCCGACCTTCGTCGGAAGGCGTGCTCCAGCTTCGCGAAGCAATTCAATCGTAAGCTCCAAAAACAGCGCTTCAAGAATAGGAGGAAGCGGAATTTCCCGCCTTGATGTGATTAAAGTACTCATCAAATCCTTAGGAATCAGTTCATAATGATATGAAAGAGTTGCTACATAAATAGGTGTTATTAAAATAGAAAACGTAACCGCGAACACACGGATAAGACGGAAAAAAGAAGATAAAATCCAATTTAAAAAATAATCTTCAAAAGAGCTGAAAAACTCAACGAGAGTAGTTGGCGTTATTAATACATGGGGTGAGCCGTCAACCACAATAGCGATTTTTCCTTCTGCCAATATCCCTGCGACCCTGTCCGGCCGCTCTGTATCAAGCAGCTGCGGGAAAGGGGAATTGGAGTTATCGCTAATCAGCTGGACAATGTAGGAGCTGTCTGTTATGGCATCAAATTTCACGTTATTAAGTCTCTGCCTGACAGTAGCTATATTATCCTCATTTGTGATATTTTCCATATAAAGCATTGCAATAGAAGTCTTTGACAGGCTTCCCAATGTGAATTCTTCAATGATCAGTTCTTTTACAGGCAGACGTTTCCTGATTAAATTCAAATTTTGGCCCAAAGATTCTACAAAGGCTTCCTTAGGACCGATAACAGAAAACTCAACCTCTGGCTGACTTAGACCTCTAACTATTTCTTTTTGCGCAGCTATAAAGCCGAAATGTTTGAGCTCTGTCTCAATAGTCAGCATGACGTAGCCATTCATCAGCTTTTGTTCTATTAAAGAAGGGTCATCGCAAATCTGCACATCCGCTACAGGGACAAGTTGTTTAATGTCTTCTATTTCCCGAAACTCGTCTTCGAGCAGATTAGGGAGAATACCATCTTGGATAATATTTTCATCGATTAAAGTAGACATGAAAGTAAGTCCAAAACGCACATCTGTTTTCTGGTTATAGTAAAAGATTTTTTTAAAGTCTTTGGATTTAATAAAGGATTGCTCCCACTCTTTATGCTCGATATCCTCTTTAATCCGTTTATTCTTTAACCATTTCCTCATAGAAATCACCATCATTTTCGGCATTACGCTTATTGTTGCCGGTTTTGGAAAACTTATGAATGGTAGGCAATAAAAAAGGTTTAGGTGCGGGGGAAATAGTGGCGGAATGTAAAAAAGGAACCTGGGTCAGGTTCCTTTTTTGTCGAGCTCCAGCACCTGGTGTCTGTCGGGCAGGCGGTGAAGCTTTCAATATATATTGAGCTCTCATAAAAGAGGGGGTATTATGGGAGCGCAATCACAAATTTGGCATTACTTTAAAAGGTATTTCTCTATGTCATCCAACAGCAGGTTAGCAGCCTTAACGCCACCAGCAGTATTCCAGATGGTGTCACTGACTTCATGAACATTGCCTTCCTGAGCTACTTTAAGGTTCTTGAATAAAGGATCTTCAAGCCATTCTTTAGCAAGCTTGTTTGCTTCGCCATCGCCTGTTTCATAAGTGAAGTAGAATAATACATCTCCATCCATGGCAGGAATGCGCTCTTTCGTAGCATTATTTTCAGCGAAGTCATCCACATTCTGGCTTTCTGGTCGTGCAAGTCCAATTTGATCAAGAATGACACCTGAGAAGGAGTCTTTATGGTAGATGCGGACGTCCCCAGCCATGAAGCGGACGATGGAAACCTCCTGGTCTAATTTATCGCCAAGGCTGGTTTTAATTTCTTCAATCCGGCTGTCATAATCAGCCAGGACTTTTTTGCCTTCTTCTTCTTTATTAATTGCTTTTGCATAAAGCTCAAAGTTTTCCTTCCAGTCCCCGCGCAATGTTTCAGCGAAAATAGTAGGGGCAATATCATTTAATTGATCATAGATTTTTTCCTGGCGCATTTTGTTGCCGATAATAAGGTCCGGCTGCAGCGCAGCGATTGCTTCTACATTGACTTCACTTTCTGTACCCACAACCTGAACATCTTTCATCTCATCCGTGATATGGTCATACCATGGATCGCCAGTCCAGGATTGAACGGCTCCAACTGGAGTAACACCCATGGAAAGTAATGCTTCTGTACCTTCGTTTGTCAAAATGACAACCTTTTCAGGTGTTTTATCAAGCTTAGTTGCGCCCATTGCATGCTCAACAGTATAGCTTGTATCTTCTGTATTTGTTCCTTCTTTATCCTTGTCAGCTTTCTCTTCCTGTTCACTGCTATTACCGCAGGCAGCAAGGAACAAGATTGTGAAAACTGAAAGAATGGCAAGTAAAGATTTGAATTTCATTATGTACTCCTCCATTTTGCATTGTTAATGATAATCATTTTCAATTGATAATTTTATACTAATGTGAACGCTTTACATTGTCAATAGTTAATTGAAAATCATTTTCATTTAATTTCAGAAATATCCAATGAAAATGATTTTCAAACTCATTGACAGCTAATCCTCTGTACAATAGACTGAAAATGTAACTTACCATACCAAATAGACGCAAGAAGGATCTTACTATGCTACTAAAAACAAATTCTCTGAGGTGGGCCGGGCTGCTTGCAGCTGCTCTCCTATTATTAGTATTAATGTCTTTCAGTATTGTATACGGTTATACCGACACAACCTGGAAGATGGCCATTGATGCATTTACAACCTTCGATGGAACGAATGAACACATAATCATTCAGTCTGTGCGTCTGCCGAGAGCATTGATTGCAGCTGCGGTAGGGGCAAGCCTGGCAATCGCGGGTGTCCTGCTCCAATCATTAACCAAGAATCCCCTTGCGGCACCTGAGATCTTCGGTATTAACGCAGGTGCCGGGTTTGCAGTTGTTATTACAGTAACGCTATTTTCCACCAGTAATCTGCAGGTCTTTACTTGGGTTTCATTTCTGGGAGCTGCTGTTTCCTTTATATTCGTATACATTATCGGGTCAATCGGCAGGGAAGGCCTGACACCGATGAAATTGACACTTGCCGGTGCAGCGATGAGTGCCATGTTTGCTTCAATGACACAAGGCTTTCTCGTCATCAATGAGACTGCTCTGGAACAGGTGCTGTTTTGGCTTGCCGGATCTGTATCAGGAAGGAAGCTTGAGACACTTTCAGCTGTATTCCCCTATTTACTAGCTGGCTGGATTTTTTCACTCGTTATTGCTGGAAAATTAAACGTTTTGTCAATGGGGGAGGACGTAGCAAAGGGGCTGGGCTTGAAAACGGGATTGCTTAAACTGGGTGCCGGCATTGTTATTGTGCTTCTGTCAGGAGGAGCGGTTGCTGTTGCAGGTCCTATAGGCTTCCTCGGCATTGTCATTCCACATTTGACCCGGGCTGTCGTTGGCATTGATCATCGCTGGGTGATTCCCTATGCAGGTCTTCTTGGCGGGATGCTCCTTCTGATTGCAGACATAGCATCAAGGTACATCATCATGCCGCAGGAAGTCCCTGTCGGCGTTATGACTGCCGTCATTGGAACTCCTTTCTTCGTGTACATTGCCAGAAGGGGGTTCAATAAATAGTGAAAAAATATTATAATCTCCGCCTTTTAGGCGATAAGATATCTTTTTTAGTAAACCGGAAAGCACTTATCACTTTTTTATTTTTGGCAGCAGCTGCTGCTGGAGTATTTGTAATCAGCACCGGCACAGGTGAAATGAAAATCAGCCCCCTTAAGGTTGTACAGGTGTTCTTTGGCGGGGGGTCAGATATGGAAAAGCTGATCATTCAGTCATTCAGACTTCCAAGAATCATTGTTGCCTTTATGGTGGGAATGGCGCTGGCTGCTGCTGGAGGAATCCTGCAGGGAATTATCAGAAATCCGCTTGCATCTCCTGATATTATCGGTATTACAGGGGGAGCATCTGTAGCAGTTGTAGGTTTTCTTGCTTTTTTTAGTGATAAAAACAATGCATTAACTGTAAGTATTAATTGGATGCCTCTTGCTGCTTTTGCGGGTGCTGCAGCTTTGGCTTTTCTTGTGTATTTTCTAGCTTACAAGGACGGTGTGTCGCCAATACGCCTTGTTCTTATTGGAATTGGACTTGCAAGTTTGACGAAGGCACTTACCACTCTGATGATGGTCTTTGGGCCAATTTTCCAGGCAAGCCAGGCGAATATTTGGATTACCGGGACAGTCTACGGTTCAAATTGGGATAATGTCGCCATTTTGGTCCCATGGACGCTCGTGTTTCTGGTGCTTGCGTTTATTCTGGCACGCAATGTTAATATCCAGGAACTTGGCGATGATATTGCGATGGGAGTAGGCAGCACTGTACAGAAATACCGGTTTCTGCTCCTGATGGTCAGTACGGCATTGATTGGCGGCGCTGTGGCATTTGGCGGCGGGATAGGCTTTGTGGGCTTAATGGCTCCTCATATGGCGAGAAGGATGGTCGGCTCTGCTTTTGGCGCTTTGCTTCCGGCTTCTGCATTGATTGGAGGCATCCTGGTCATGGCTGCCGATCTGATAGGCAGGACTTTGTTCTCGCCGCTTGAAATCCCGGCGGGGGTGTTTACAGCCAGCATTGGCGCACCTTACTTTATTTACCTGCTTTTTAAGACAAGAAACGCATAAGCTGGAAAAGCTTAAAGCTCGTATCATACCGGCAACTGGAGAGCCTATAAATATAGATATTAGGAAAAGGAGAGGGCAGACATGACAGCAGGGCAAGCAATCGCTACAAAAGACTTAACCTTGTCATATGGAGACACCATTATAATTAATGAGCTGGACCTGGAAATTCCAAAAGGGGAAATCACTGTATTTATTGGTGGAAATGGCTGCGGGAAATCAACATTGCTAAGGTCTATTGCCAGGCTGCTAAAGCCGAAATCTGGTGCTGTATTACTGGAAGGTGAAGCTATAGCCAAGCTTTCCACAAAGGATGTTGCCAGAAAGATGGCGATTCTGCCCCAATCTCCTTCAGCTCCGGAAGGACTCACAGTGCTTCAGCTTGTCAAACAGGGAAGATACCCTTATCAAACTTGGCTGAAGCAATGGTCTACTGAAGACGAATTAAAAGTCAGAAATGCTTTAAAGGCAACAGGAATGGAAGAATTGAAAGACCGGACAGTGGACTCCCTATCCGGAGGGCAGTGTCAGAGGGCCTGGATTGCCATGACTCTTGCACAGGACACAGATACCATTCTGCTGGATGAGCCAACTACCTATTTGGATATGACACATCAAATCGAAATTCTTGATTTATTATTTGAGTTGAATGAAAAGGAAAAACGGACCATCGTCATGGTGCTTCATGACCTGAATTTGGCCTGCCGGTATGCTCATAATATTGTGGCAATAAAGGCTCAAAAGGTTTTTGCTCAGGGCAAGCCGGAACATGTCATTAACTGCGGATTGGTTAAAAACGTTTTTGGCATGGAATGCGAAGTGACGATGGACCCGTTATTCGGCACACCTCTTTGCATCCCATATGGAAAAGGGCGCTGTATCTTAAAGGGGCAAGGGATCCCGGGATGATTAAATTGACAGGAGAACAGGCAGAAGCTCTGGGGCAGTTCAGACTTACCCGGGATTCAGAGGAAAGCTCTCCTTTAACCATTAAAGTGGGAAATTTACTGGACACAACTCAAACTGGTGCTTATCTGGATAAAGTGAAAAACCATTTAGGAGCACCTGATAAAAAAACAGCAGCTTCCATATTATTGAAAAGGTATGCCTTCCTGCCTGTCATTTACTTGTATTGCATGACGTCCTGGAATGTAAAGCTGGATATCAGGAATGAGAATATCACAATAGTCAGTCAGGATAGAGATGGACTATGGCTTCCGGGCTTTCGCTTTACCCGCCTTCATGGCCAAGGCGCTGGTAAGGAGAGAGAACAATGGAGAGAGGATGCTGTACGCACTCTTTTTAGCAGCCATATTTCTCCTTTGCTCAATAAAATAGCAAGTGAGACAAAAATCTCAAAACTAATTCTTTGGGAGAATATTGCGATTTACCTGTTCTGGCTTTACGAAAAGGTTTTACCATTGGAAACATGCTCTGAAAGGGCGGCTGAAGATTATAGGTTTATCCTGGAGGAAGCTTCAGGCAATTTATTCGGCAGCGAGACTGCTAATCCCTTAAGGAAATTTGACAGCAGAAAAATAGTGATTGAAAGCACTGGAAAAACAGTAAGACCGAGGAAAACCTGCTGCTACTCTTACTTGACCAGCAGCGGTAAACGATGCGGGACTTGCCCGCATTCCTGCAAGAGCAAAAGGAGGAATCCTGATGAATGATCGTTTAAAGGAACAGCTGGATGGCCTGCTTGAAAAATATACCGAACTCTTAATCGGTGAGGCCAGTCCGGAGTTAATCGAAAAGGTGGAAGCTTGGGCATTGTACTCATTTATTGCAAAATCCATGCCTCCTTTAGCCAAGCATTGGAATGATACATACCCTGATGCAAAAGAGGAAATGAAAACACTCATAGCAGAAATTAAAACACTGAATGAAGAAAAGAGAAACCAAAATAAATAACAAAAACACCGCTGCCATCAATAGCAGCGGTGTTTAATTTTATTTTTGCTGCATGCAGAAAGAGTTGCGCTTTTGCTATTGCATCTGGCCATTGCCATAAGGCAATTGATTAGTATAGCCTTGAAACTGCTGATAAGACTGCTGGAGCTTCTGCTGATCTGCAGCTTCAACTTTATACCAGCCTTTTCTGAACATAAGGTTATATAATTCCCTCTGCTGGTTTTGTGTTTCATTGAATGCTGCAAGAATGTCCTGATATAGACTTTGATGGCTTGCCTCATTTAAGGCAACCGAATAAGCGCCTGTCAGATACTTTTCAGTAGACAGAAGATCATTCGTAAAATCACGCTCGTTCATTTGCGGTGTTTTATTCACCTGGGTTTCGGGGTTTTGAATCGTATTTGGATTCTGGTTCTGGTTCATTTTAAGGCTCCTTCCTATTGCATTCCCATAAAGTTTTGCTGGCTTTGCTGGTTTAAATGAACAAGCAGCTGCTGGTAGTGGCGCTGATGCATTTGGCCGCATTGCTCGAAATGAGTCTTTAGTTCCTGGTCCTGGCATTGCTGCGCATAAAAATGCGCTTTTTTACATGCAAGAAGGTTCCAGGAAAGCATATCTGTTAAGTAAAGGGCATCTTTAGTGGAAATGACAGCAGGAGGCTGCTGCATAATGCCCTGCTGGTTCTGCATATTCATATTTTGCTGTTGCATTTTTTTCCCTCCAATTTTAATAATACGCTTAATTCTTTATGAAGATATCTGGTTTCTATGGTTAAAATAATTTAAGGCAAACTATAAAAAACGCCAGGGATGCAAAAACAAATCATCTCTTATATTGATTATTTTGGCTATTTCTTTTCTTAGGTCCTTCCCTTTCAACCGTAGGTCCTGCATCGCCCTGTACACTTGCAGCGCTTACTCCTGCCTTAGAAGGATCTTTCTTCATTTTTCCCATTTATTTCACCTCCGTCACAGACTAAAAAATCTTTCCTTCTTAGATTGTCCAAAACACTTATTTCAAATTGCACAAAATATATCAGCAGGTCATTATGAAATTTCAAAACATTTGTAAATTTCCGCTTAAAATCATTGCGTAAATTTTGCAAATATTTTATAGTTATAATTAACAGAACTCATTCTAAAGAGATGCATATTTTTTTTGAAAATAAAATGAATGAGTATTCATTCAAAAGCAAAAGGGGGAAATAAAGTTGATCCAACAAATAAAAAAGGCAGCCGTTTTAGGCTCAGGAGTCATGGGTTCGGGCATCGCAGCCCATCTGGCCAATATCGGAATTCCGACACTATTACTGGATATCGCGCCTCGCGAATTAACCGATGCCGAAAAGGCAAAAGGGCTCTCTCTTGAAAATAAAGCAGTCCGCAATCGAATTAGTGAAGAAAACCGCCAAAAGCTATTAAAGCAAAAGCCCGCTCCTTTAACTTCCAAAAAGAATATAGCTCTGATTGAGGCAGGAAACTTTGAAGATGACATGGAGCGTCTGAAGGATGTCGATTGGATTATTGAAGTAGTTGTGGAAAACCTCAGCATAAAGAAACAGGTTTTTGAAAAAGTAGACCAGCACCGTAAGCAAGGGAGCATCATCAGCTCCAATACGTCCGGAATTTCGGTTGAAGCAATGTCAGAAGGGCGCTCGGAGGATTTTCAAAAGCATTTCCTTGGAACACATTTCTTTAATCCTCCGCGATACTTAAAGCTTCTTGAAGTCATACCTACTAAAAAGACTTCATCTAAAGTGCTGTCATTTATGAAGCAATTCGGCGAAGATGTACTGGGAAAAGGAGTAGTTGAAGCAAAAGATACTCCGAACTTTATCGCAAACCGAATCGGCACATATGGCTTGCTGGTTACAGTACAGGAGATGCTCAAAGGCGGATACAGTGTCGGGGAAGTGGATTCCATAACTGGGCCGCTGATTGGCAGGCCGAAAAGTGCTACCTTCAGAACGCTTGATGTAGTAGGTCTTGATACATTTATACACGTGGCAAACAATGTTTATGACCAGGTCGACGGGAAAGAAAAGGTTGTTTTTGAAGTTCCAGACTTCATGAAAGTGATGCAGGAAAAAGGCTGGCTGGGAAGCAAAACAGGGCAGGGATTCTTCCTTAAAAAGGGCAAAGAGATTCTGGAGCTGAATCCGGAAACACTGGAATATGGCCCGCGTCAAAAGCTTAAGACAGCTTCGACTGAGCTGGCCAGACAGGAAAAAGGGACTCCAGGAAAATTGAAAGCGCTTGTATATTCAGATGATCGCGCTGGCCAATTATTATGGAACATCCTTAGTTCCGCCCTTCTTTATTCAGCACAGCTCCATGGAGAAATAGCTGATGATGTGACAGCGATAGACCGTGCAATGAAATGGGGCTTTGGCTGGGAATTGGGTCCGTTTGAAACTTGGGATGCCATCGGAGTAGAGAAATCGGTTCAAAAAATGGAGGAAGCAGGCGAAGAAATGCCTGCATGGATAAAAGAGATGCTGGAAAAAGGCTTTCATTCTTTCTACAAAGAAGAAGATGGCCAGCGGTACTTTTACCATAATGGCGAGTACAGATTGATCGAGGAAAACCCTAAAGTAATTAATATAAAACAGCTTAAGAAGCAAAAAGGTGTAATTAAAAAGAACACCGGTGCAAGCCTTGTTGATTTAGGCGATGGTGTTGCATTGCTGGAGTTCCATTCTCAAAGCAATGCCATTGGATTGGACATTATTCAAATGATTAACTTTGCGATAGATGAAGTGGAGAAGAATTACAAAGGGCTTGTAATCGGGAATCAGGGCAAAAACTTCTGCGTAGGTGCCAATCTTGGGATGATTCTCATGGAAGCGCAGGATGACAATATTTATGAATTGGATATGGTAGTCCGCCACTTCCAGAATGCCATGATGAAAATTAAGTACAGCTCAAAACCGGTTGTTGCGGCTCCATTTGGCATGACGCTTGGCGGTGGGGCTGAAGTATGTCTGCCTGCTGCACATATACAGGCATCAAGTGAAACATATATGGGACTGGTTGAAGTGGGTGTCGGTCTGATCCCGGGAGGCAGCGGAAACAAGGAGCTTTATATGAAGCATCTTGAAAGTATGCCAAATGGTGTGGAATTTGACCTTCAAAAGGTAGCGAATAAAGTATTTGAATCGATTGCAATGGCAAAGGTTTCAACATCAGGCGAGGAAGCAAGAGACAATAACTTCCTGAACCTGGCAGATGGAATCAGTGTGAATGGGGACCATCTCCTTCATGACGCAAAGCAGGCTGTCCTAGCACTGCATGAGAACGGCTATAAGCCTCCCGTCCGCAAAAAGGTGCCGGTTGTCGGTGAAACAGGTTATGCAACCCTTCTGCTTGGAGCACAGGCAATGCTTTACTCCGGATATATCTCAGAGCATGATTTGAAAATAGCCAAAAAGCTTGCCTATGTAATTGCAGGCGGAAAAGTGCCATACGGAACAGAAGTGGATGAGCAATATTTGCTTGACCTTGAGCGCGAAGCATTCCTTAGCCTTGTAGCGGAACCGAAATCCCAGCAGCGCATGCAGCACATGCTTTTAAAAGGGAAACCATTGCGCAATTAAAGTGATAGATTGGGACATTAATAGAAAGAGAGGGAACATAATGAGAGAAGCGGTTATAGTTGCAGGTGCCAGGACACCGGTCGGAAAAGCCAAAAAAGGCACGCTTGCAAACGTGAGGCCGGATGACTTAGGAGCGCTTGCTGTAAAGGAAACCCTAAAGCGAGCAGGAAACTACGAAGGTAATATCGATGATTTAATTATCGGATGCTCTATGCCTGAAGCGGAACAGGGTCTGAACATGGCCAGGAATATCGGAGCCCTTGCCGGACTTTCTCATGAAGTGCCGGGGATAACAATCAATCGCTATTGTTCTTCAGGCCTGCAGGCTATTGCCTATGCAGCTGAAAAAATTATGATTGGCCATGCAGATACAATTATTGCTGGCGGAGCCGAATCTATGAGCCTGGTGCCGATGATGGGGCATGTAGTACGCCCGAACGCCAGGCTGGCGGAAACAGCTCCTCAATACTATATGGGAATGGGACATACAGCTGAAGAGGTTGCAAAGAAGTATGGCATTACTCGTGAAGATCAGGATGCATTTGCTGTTAGAAGTCATCAGAAGGCTGCGAAGGCAATTCAGGAAGGAAAATTTGCTGATGAAATTGTACCTGTAGACGTAACGTTCAGATCTGTTGGAACAGACAATAAGCTGATAGAAAAAACAATCCATTTCAGTCAGGATGAAGGGGTTCGGGCGGATTCCACAGTTGAAACACTTGGAAAACTTCGTCCCGCATTCTCGGTAACCGGTACTGTTACAGCAGGGAACTCATCTCAGACAAGTGATGGAGCTGCAGCAGTAATGGTTATGGACCGGGAAAAGGCAGAATCATCAGGGTTGAAGCCAATAGCTAAATTCAGAAGCTTTGCGGTGGGCGGTGTTCCTCCTGAAATCATGGGTGTCGGTCCAGTTGTGGCTATTCCTAAAGCATTAAAGCTTGCAGGGCTGGAGATTTCGGATATCGATTTGTTTGAATTGAATGAAGCATTTGCATCCCAATCCATTCAAATTATTCGTGAATTAGGCTTAGATGAAGAGAAAGTAAATGTAAACGGAGGAGCAATTGCACTCGGACATCCGCTGGGCTGTTCCGGAGCCAAGCTCACTCTGTCACTGATTCATGAGATGAAACGCCGCAATCAGCAATTCGGAGTAGTAACAATGTGCATCGGAGGCGGAATGGGTGCAGCCGGAGTATTTGAACTTTTATAGGATTAACTGAAATAAGGAGGGAAGCCACAGGCTTTTTTCCGGAAAAACAGAATGGGGGAAAGAACATGTCAAATCAAACTGAAAATCTAATCAAAGGCGGAAGCTTTTTAATCGAAGATGTTTCATATGACCGGATTTTTACACCTGAAGACTATACAGATGAACAGGTTATGATTGCAAAGACGACTGAAGATTATGTAGTAAATGAAGTTGTTCCGCAAATTGAACATCTTGAAAACCATGAATTTGACCGTTCAGTAAAACTATTGAAGCAAGCTGGAGATCTTGGCCTATTAGGCGCAGATGTGCCGGAGGAATATGGCGGACTTGCGTTAGATAAAGTAAGCTCAGCACTTATTGCAGAGAAAATGGCTCGTGCGGGCGGCTTTTCCATCTCACACGGCGCCCATGTCGGCATTGGCTCCCTTCCGATTGTTCTATTTGGAAACGAAGAGCAAAAACAAAAATACCTTCCTGCACTTGCTACTGGTGAAAAGCTTGCTGCTTATGCATTGACAGAGCCAAGCTCCGGTTCAGACGCTCTTGGGGCAAAAACGACTGCAAAGCTGAATGCTGAGGGCACACACTATGTATTAAACGGAGAAAAGCAATGGATCACCAATGCAGGCTTTGCAGATGTTTTCGTTGTATACGCAAAAATTGACGGCGAACACTTTTCTGCATTCATCGTCGAAAGAGAGTTTCCTGGTGTATCAGTAGGGGCAGAAGAAAAGAAAATGGGAATTAAGAGCTCTTCTACCCGTACATTAATTCTTGAAGACGCCCAGGTGCCAAAGGAAAACCTGCTGGGTGAATTTGGCAAGGGTCATGTGATTGCTTTTAATATCTTAAACATTGGCCGTTATAAGCTAGGTGTTGGTGCGGTTGGCGGTGCAAAGCGTGCATTCGAGCTGGCTGTTCAGTATGCAAATCAGCGCCAGCAGTTTAAGACACCTATTTCTCAATTTAACTTGACTAAAGAAAAACTGGGAACAATGGCTTCCAAGATTTATGCAGCAGAAAGTGCTGTGTATCGTACTGTAGGCCTGTTCGAGGACCGTATGAGCAAGCTGACAGATGATGAAATAAAAGATGGCAAGGAAGTCGCAAAGTCAATTGCTGAATATGCCATTGAGTGCTCCATGAATAAATTCTTTAATACGGAAGTACTCGACTACGTAGTAGATGAAGGTGTTCAGATACATGGTGGCTACGGTTTCATGGCTGAGTACGAGATTGAAAGAGCTTACCGTGATTCACGCATTAACCGTATTTTCGAAGGTACAAACGAAATCAATCGACTGCTGGTACCAGGCACGTATCTGCGCAAAGCGCTAAAAGGAGAGCTCCCATTATTCCAGAAAGCACAGGCGCTGCAGGAAGAGCTTATGATGATGATGCCTGAAGAGCCTGGTGACGAGCCGCTTGCACAGGAAAAATATCTGGTCAAGAATGCGAAAAAGATCGGACTGCTTGCTGCGGGTCTGGCAGCACAAAAGTATGGAAAGGCTCTTGAAAAGGAACAGGAAGTACTCGTAAACATTGCGGATATTATTTCGAATGCTTACGCAATGGAATCTGTGGTTCTCCGCACTGAAAAGGCCATTGAAAAAGCTGGGCTTGAAAAGAGCAAACAAAAACTTCTGTACACTCAAATTTTCTGCCAGGAGGCATTTAACGAAATTGAGCAGGATGCAAAAGAAACACTTGTGGCAGTTGAAAACGGTGATGCCCTGCGCATGATGATGTCCGCACTGCGTAAATTCACACGCCACACGCCAGTAAACGTAATTACAAAGAAACGTGAAGCATCAGAAAAACTGATTGATGCAGAACGTTTTACAGTTTAATTTGACTTAGCCCTCTTCATAAGAAGAGGGCTTTATTCTTGTAAAAAAAACCATTAAAAAACTTTTTACAGTTTGCAGGAACAAATAGAAAAATGTCGAATATTAAATTGGTGATCAGTGTTATGCTTTGTCACCCTTTTATGTTACTATTCAATTAAAAGGCGGCAATTTTGACTGAGCCTGAAATTGCAAAATGGGTGGTGAAAAGAATGGCGTTGACTTTTTATTGGTATCCTAAATGCGGGACATGCCGGAAAGCCAAGAAATGGCTTGACGAACATAATCTGTCCTATGAAGCAATACATATAACAGATAATCCGCCTTCACGAAGCGATATTGAAGCGCTTTATAAAAAGAGCGGGATGGAACTAAAAAAGTTCTTTAATACGAGCGGCCAAAAATATAGGGAGCTTGGCTTGAAGGACAAAGTAAAAACCTCTTCGGATGAAGAACTGCTCGATATACTGGCTACAGACTGCATGCTGATCAAGCGTCCGCTGCTGACAGATGGAGAGAAAGTAACTGTGGGCTTTAAAGAAGAGGAATATGAAAAGACATGGCTAACTAAAGTGCAGAGCTTTTAAGCCATCTTAACCAGGAGATCGATTTACTGATCATAAATTGAAATATTAATACGGAGGGATACATAATGAGCACACCAAAAGAATTACGTTATTCAGAAGAGCATGAGTGGGTAAAAACAGAAGATGGGAAAGTCCGCATTGGGATTACACATTTCGCGCAATCAGAACTTGGTGACATCGTATTCGTTGAACTTCCTGAAGTTGGCGATGAGCTAAGTGCAAATGAACCATTCGGAAGCGTAGAATCTGTAAAAACAGTGTCTGAGCTTTATGCGCCTCTAAGCGGTAAAGTGGTTGAAGTAAATGAAGACCTTAACGACAACCCTGAGTTCGTAAATGAATCTCCATATGAAAAAGCATGGATGGTTGTTGTGGAGCCCACAGATCTAAGCGAAGTAGAAAGCTTGATGACTGCTGAGCAATACGAAGAAATGACTAACGAAGACTAATTTGAAAGCCGGTTCTCTTACGAACCGGTTTTTTCGTTCTATGGGGCAATCATATCAAGCCGTATTTGCTTTTTGTACTTACCTTTAATTGCTATTTTTCTTTTACAGAGACATGGCAAAACTATAAGTACCCCAAAGGCATGAAAGGATTGGTTATCCATGACATTGAAGCAGCAGAAAATCGATATAACTGACCGGGTTGTCGGCAAGCTTAACAACAATGGGATAGATCTTTATCTTGAAGACGAAAAAATTGGTCAAATCAGTCTTCCTGAAGGCTCTTCTTTCAATTTGTCCCATCATTTTGAATCCGAACACCAAAAAATATACCAGAATGTCTCCGTACCGGATAAAGCGCAAGAGCGCTACACAGACTGTGACGAAGGCGGCTGGTGCTGACTACTGTAAACAGCGGAATGATTTCCGCTGTTTATTTAATAGGCTAAAGCAATATGACCAGGCATACAATGAGATAAGCCGTTTTTAACATTTTTCTTCAAAAGCATTTTCTTCCCTAAATTGGGCAAGGAATCAGCGCAGTCCTAAACTCCAAAATGGGCAGGAGATTCACACCATAACCGAGAATATTGAATATATTAAGATAAAAACCAATGCATGACTGGCAGCTTTTTGCTTTTGCTGTTCCTAAAGATTTTTTCAGAGGATAATTAATTTACTGAGTTGATCTTTTGCTATGGGCACCTGCTCCTCGAAATGTCTCCGCTTTTTCTTCGAGCGGTGCTGATTCAAGGAAGCTTAATCAACGTCCTGGGGGGGAGGCTATCATTCCCGCAGAAAGCATGTCCCCTATGCTGAAATCAACGGGCTACATCTATATCTATCAAGAATCTAATAGAGAACAGCCCTAACTAAAACGAACCGTTTCAAAATAACTCCTTTCAGGTGATGACGATGAACGATGGAATTCCGGAAAAAGTGATTATTGTCGAGGGAAAGTCAGATAAAACAAAGGTTAAAAGCATTATAAGAGAGCCCGTTGAGATTATCTGTACAAATGGAACAATAAGCATTACCAAACTGGATGAATTAATTGACACACTATTTGATAAGGATGTATATATATTGGTGGATGCTGATGCAGCAGGTGAAAAGCTGAGAAAACAATTCAAAAGGGAATTTCCCGAGGCAGAGCATCTATACATCGATAGAATGTACAGAGAAGTAGCGACAGCACCGGAGCATCACTTGGCAACAGTGCTTTTGGGTGCTAACATTGACGTTTATACACAATATCTGGACAGATAATAAAGTAAGGATGATAAAATGCAGGAATGGTCGCAGCAGGAAATTGAGAAAGCGATTAGCGGACAAGAAACGATACTTATCTATTTGTATACGCCTATGTGCGGAACCTGCCAGATGGCAGGAAAGATGCTGGCAGTTATAGAACAATTGCTGCCAGATCAAAAAATGGGGAAAGCGGACTTAAATTATATGCCGCAATTGGCTGAAAAATGGGGAGTAGAAAGCGTCCCCTGCCTCCTTATTTTCAGAAGAGGAACTTTACAGGAGAAAATATATGCATTCCGATCCGTTCCCTATTTATTGGATCACATTAGAAGTATTCATTAAAGAAACCAGGAGCAAAAGCGGCCTGGTTTTTTGCATGCTTAAATATTGAGGAAGCGCCATTTCCGCTTTTCAAAATACATTTACAAATTCCACCTGACAGAGTATGATACTTAGGGAAGCGAAATAAAAATTATACAGTGCAGGAAGGGATCCGGATGGCATTTTACAGGGAGTGGGCAGGTCAATTTAAAAGCTATAACCGCAACATAAAATTGGCTTTTATGGCGAATATCTTTACACAAATTGGTTTCGGGATATTCATGGTAATTTATAATTTCTATATAAGAGAACTTGGCTACTCTGAAAGTGTTAATGGGCAAATCATATCCATGACTGCTCTCGCGACAGCCCTGGTTCTTGTGCCGGCAGGGATTGCGAGCGACCGAATTGGCAGAAAAAAAGCGATGCTGTTTGGGGCAGTTGCCACAGGTGCAGTTATGCTTTTCAGAAGTATAGCTGAAATGCAGGAACTGCTGATTTTATTTGCTTTTTTAACAGGACTGACAACAGCTTTTATACAGGTATCGGGCATACCATGGCTGGCTGAGAATTCAAAAGCTGACCAAAGGGTCCATTTATTCAGTATACATTTTGCTATCATGACTGGTGCAAATGTGATCGGCAATTTAAGCGGAGGCGTCTTAACAGATGCTTTTTCCCTGTTTACGGATCAGCTCACCAGTATCCGCATAACTCTTCTAATTGCAAGTGTGTTCTTCATGGCCGGCTTTTTTCCAATTTTGCATTTCTCAGAGGTTTTGAAAGATCAAAAAGATGCAAAGGGCTTAAAAGGTCTGTCATTCAAAAACCTTTCTGCTAATAATGAAGGTGTCAAAATTATAGTTATGTTTGCTTTGGCTCAGCTCCTCATTGGAATTGGCGCAGGACTTGTTATCCCTTATCTAAATTTATACTTTGCAGACCGCTTTGACGCCTCGAATTCAGCAATTGGCATTATTATCTCATTAGGTCAGGCTGCCACGGCCTTTGCCATGATAATCGGTCCGGTTGTTGTAAGAAAGCTGGGAGAGGTTAAAGCCGTTGTGATCCTGCAGCTCATGTCACTGCCCTTCCTGCTTTTAACAGGATATACTGAAAATCTTTGGCTGGCTGCCATCTGCTTTTTGTTCAGGCAGGCGCTCATGAATGCGGGAAATCCTATACAAATGTCACTCATGATGTCAAAGGTAAATGATTCGATGAAAGGGCTGGCAAACTCAGTTAATCAGATGGTTTTCAATCTGGGTTGGGCTGTGATGGGCCCTGTTTCAACAGGAATCGTCATGAGATATGGGGACTATTGGGGATATGCTCTGGTATTCACTATTACAGCCACTTTATATTTGATTGGGTCTATCTATTTTTTCATTGTATTCAGAGGCTATAATAAGACAAAAGCTGCAGAACCCTCTGTAAAAATAATTTAATCTGACATATTTCTCAGGAAATGAAAGAGCAATGCCAATCAAACAGGCAGTGCTTTTCTGATTTTGTCGAATGAAAAATAAAGGATTAAAGCTCTTTATTACTGAATAGTAAAAACAATAAACCCATTAAAAGAGGTGAGGCTGTGAGAGATTTACCTGATTTATTTATCAGGGAATTAAAGGCGAAAGGGCATCTTGAATTTTTCCTGAGAAAATCAAATTTTTCTTTGCTTATTAAAGCTGGAAATATAAGCATTCCTTTAAAAGTTTCGAATGGGGAAATAAAGAAGGCAAGCCATACCAGCCATTTTGATGTGGAAATCTCGGGATTGGAAGAAGATGTGCTGTCACTGATTACCGGGGAAGTAAAGCTACGGGAAGCAATTTCCCGAAATAAAATAATCATGGAAGCCACTTTCAGAAAAAAACTGCTCATCGAGTCCTTTTTCTGTTTAGAAAAAATTTCACTTACCAATACTTGACCATTTTTTAAATAGTATGATAATATCATTATATTGTTAATTAACGGAATATTCTTATCAAGAGAGGCGGAGGGACTGGCCCAGTGAAGCCCGGCAACCGGTAAAGTACACGGTGCTAAATCCAGCAGAGCGGAATGCTCTGGAAGATAAGAAGAGACGATACAGCCCTCTTCTTATGAAGAGGGCCTTTTCAGCTCTTCGATATGAACAAACATTATTATAGAGGAGAGATTATGATGACAGACAAAAAGCAAAACTACCGTTTTGAAACCATTGGAGTGCATGGCGGACTCAAGCCTGACCCTGTAACCGGTGCGAGGGCAGTTCCGATTTATCAGAACAATGCTTATCAATTCAAGGATACAGATCACGCTGCAGACCTCTTTGCTCTGAAAGAGCAGGGATATATTTATAGCAGGATACATAACCCCACTGTCAGTGTATTTGAGGAAAGGGTAGCCCTTCTTGAAGGAGGAGTGGGTGCGCTGGCTCTTGCAAGCGGCCAATCTGCCATAACACTGGCTATTTTAAATATTGCTGAAGCAGGTGATGAAATTGTTGCTGCCTCAAATTTATATGGAGGTACATATAATTTGTTTGCAGTCACACTTCCTAAGTACGGAATAAAGGTGAGACTCGTCGATCCAAAGGATCCGGAAAATTTCCGCAGTGCAATAACAGATAAAACAAAGGCTGTCTTCGCCGAGACGATTGGAAACCCGAGCCTGAAGATCCTTGATATTGAAAAAGTTGCCGCAATTGCACACGAAAATGGTGTGCCGCTAATTGTCGATAACACTTTTGCTACTCCTTATCTTTGCAGGCCAATTGAGCATGGGGCTGACATTGTAATACACTCTGCGACAAAATGGCTGCTCGGCAATGGAACTACAATGGGCGGTATAATTGTTGACGGCGGAAATTTCGACTGGAATTCCCCTAAGTTTCCGGGATTTACAAAACCGGATCCGAGCTATCATGATATTGTTTATAGTGAAGCAATTGGTGAAGCGGCTTATATTATCAAAGCCCGAGTACAGCTGTTGAGAGATTTAGGGCCTGCAATGAGTGCACAAAGTGCATTCCAATTCACACTGGGCCTTGAAACTCTTCATGTAAGAATGAAGGAGCATGTTGCCAATGCCAAAAAGGTAGTGGAATATCTGGAGGCGCATCCAGCTGTTAATTGGGTGCTTTATCCAGGCCATGAAAGCCACCCGGACAAAAAATTGGCAGATAAATACTTGCCAAAAGGAGCCGGAGCAGTGGCTGTATTTGGAATCGCTGGCGGAAGAGAGGCTGGAGCCAAGCTGATCAATAGCCTGAAGCTTTGGGCACATGTGGCCAATGTCGGGGACGCAAAGAGCCTGATTATCCACCCTGCAAGCACCACTCATCAGCAGCTGGATGAGGAAGGTTTAAAGGCTGCCGGTGTACCGGAAGATCTAATTCGGATTTCGATCGGAATTGAGAATGCGGAGGATTTGATTGAAGATCTGGAACAGGCCATTGAAACAGCTGCGGGTCTTACATCGTTGGCCGCAAAAGCGTAAAGGATAATTTACCATTCGCTTTTTTCCGAAAGTTTGAAATTTCATCGTTGACACCTTTTTATCGCCTATGATACGATAGCAAACGTAATTAAAAAACTGCTTAAATAATTTAAAGTATTAATTGAATATAGAACGTAACGCTCTTATCAAGAGAGGTGGAGGGAAGTGCCCTATGAAGCCCGGCAACCGTCAATTTAGTTGAAATGGTGCCAATTCACTCAAAGCATAGCTTTGATAGATGAGAGGAAGGACTAAATTTATTTATGCCTTTCTGCTCATGTGCAGGAAGGCATTTTTGCATTTGCGCATGAAAGTCTATTGTGAGTAAAAAATAGGTAAATAGAAGCAGCCAATTAATTATTATCTGTATCTTTCGATAAAAGAGGTGACTATCACATTGATTTCTATAACAGATGTTCAGAAGATATTCTCTTCAAAAAACAGCCAGGTAAAAGCTGTGGATGATGTAAACCTGGAGGTAAAAGAAGGAGAGATATTCGGTGTTATCGGATATAGCGGTGCTGGTAAAAGTACATTAATCCGTATGCTGAATGGGCTGGAGCTTCCTACCCATGGCAGCGTAACAGTAGCCGGCAATGAGGTTTCAAAGATAAAGGGAAGCAACCTAAGAAAAGCACGTCAGGAAATAAGCATGATCTTCCAGCATTTCAACCTGTTATGGTCGAGAACAGTAAGAGAAAATATTGCATTTCCGCTAGAAATCGCTGGTGTTTCCCGGCAGGAAAGGCTCAAAAGAGTAGACGAGCTCATTAAACTAGTTGGTCTGGAAGGAAGGGAAGAAGCCTACCCATCTCAGCTTAGCGGCGGTCAAAAGCAAAGGGTCGGAATTGCCAGAGCCCTTGCTAACAACCCAAAAGTGCTGCTTTGTGATGAGGCCACATCTGCACTTGATCCTCAAACAACAGATTCCATCTTGGAGCTGCTTGTTGACATCAATGAACGCCTGGGCTTAACCATTGTTCTGATTACACATGAAATGCACGTGATCCGTAAAATCTGCCATCGGGTTGCTGTTATGGAAGGCGGCCGAATTGTTGAAATCGGACCTGTATTAGATGTCTTTAAGAATCCAAAAGCAGAAATAACAAAGCGGTTTGTTCAGCAGGTGACAGAGCCTGAAGAAACGAAGGAAACGATTGATCATCTTGTAGATTTGTATCCACAAGGAAAAGTAGTTCAATTAGGATTTGTCGGCGAATCAGCTGAACAGCCATTGATTACTAACCTGATCCGTCATTTCCAGGTAACTGTAAATATTCTTCAAGGGAAGATTTCCCAGACGCAGAATGGTTCTTATGGTACCTTATTCATCCATGTTGATGGAGAAGCAGAGGAAGTTGCAAAAGCAATTGAATATATCCATTCCCAGCAGGTAGGCGTGGAGGTGATTTCCAATGCTTAATGAATGGTTTCCAAATGTAAAATGGGATTCCATGTGGGAGGCTACTGTGGAAACCCTCTATATGACTGCTATTTCTGTTATCGCAACCTTTATTTTGGGAGCGGTGCTGGGGCTGCTGCTCTTTTTGACAGCTAGGGGGAATATTTGGGAAAATGCGCCAATTAATAAAGTTATCTCTGCGTTCGTCAATATATTCCGTTCAATTCCATTTATCATCCTGATTGTTTTATTAATTCCATTTACGAAGTTTCTATTGGGAACAATGATTGGGGAGGATGCAGCATTGCCTGCATTAATTATTGGTGCTGCTCCGTTCTATGCCCGAATGGTGGAAATCGGCTTGAGGGAGATAGATAAAGGGGTAATTGAAGCAGCCAAGTCAATGGGCGCAAAAACAAGCACGATCATCTGGAAGGTGCTGCTTCCGGAATCAATGCCGGCCCTTGTTTCGGGAATTACTGTAACAGCTATCGCACTGGTTGGCTACACAGCTATGGCTGGTGTTATCGGCGCTGGTGGACTTGGGAATCTGGCATACCTTGAAGGTTTTCAGCGGAGCCGAAGTGATGTGACGCTTATGGCGACCGTAATTATTTTAATCATCGTATTTATCATCCAATTTATTGGAGATATTATTACAACAAAATTAGACAAACGATAAGGAGAGATTTACATGAAAAAGTGGTTATCACTTGCTCTTGCACTGGCAGTTGCCCTTGTACTTGCAGCTTGCGGCACTTCAGAAAAAGACGGCAGTGCCGGAGAAGGCGGAGATAAAGATAGCAAAAAGATTACGGTGGGAGCATCCAATGTGCCTCACGCGGAAATTCTTGAAGAAGCAAAGCCATTACTTGAAGAAAAAGGCTTTGAACTTGATGTTGTAACATTCCAGGATTATGTATTGCCAAATCAGGCTCTTGAGTCTAAAGAGCTTGACGCAAACTACTTCCAGCATATTCCTTATCTTGAGTCGCAGAAAGCTGAGCATGGCTATGATTTTACAAATGCAGGCGGAATTCATATTGAGCCAATCGGTGTATACTCCCAGAAATATAAGAATCTTGAGGAGCTTCCTGAGGGTGCTACAATCATCATGAGCAACTCAGTTGCAGACCATGGCCGCATTCTTTCCATGCTGGAAGCTGAGGGACTTATCACTTTAAATGAAGATGTTGAAAAAACGGAAGCAACACTGGAAGATATAAAAGACAATCCGAAAAAATTAGAGTTTGATACTGAATATGAAGCATCACTTCTTCCTCAGATCTACAATAATGGAGAAGGGGATGCAGTTCTGATTAACTCCAACTATGCAATTGATGCAGGATTAAATCCTCTTAAAGATTCAATTGCTATTGAGGACAAAGATTCACCATATGTAAATGTAATTGCAGTCCGTACAGGTGATGAAGAGAAAGAAGGAATTAAAGCTCTTGTAGAGGTGCTTCGTTCAAAGGAGATCCAGGATTTCATTCTTGAACAATATGAAGGTGCCGTTGTACCGGTATCTGAGTAAGAAAAAAAACAGGCGTTCGCAGCGCCTGTTTTTTTTGCAGATCAGCAGCCCCGCTCCCTGTATAGATAGAAAAGCAAACAAACATACTAACCATGATACTATTTGAAATGGAGTGGAGATCGATGGAGCATTATCATGAACCTTCTAACTCAATAGAAGCAGCCCTTCATGATTATAAAGTCGGATTAGGTGTATTCACTGATAAAATGCCGGATTTGGCACAGCATTATAATGCTTTTACTGAAGCCTGCTTTAAGGAAGGAGTTTTGTCTCAAAAAGAGAAGCAGCTGATCGCGCTAGGAATCAGTTTATATTCTCAGGATGAATACTGCATTATTTACCATACAAAAGGCTGCATTGACCAAGGAGCGTCTGAAGAAGAAATTCTGGAGGCAGTAGGAGTAACAGCGGCTTTTGGAGGCGGAGCAGCCATGAGCCAGGCGGTTACACTCGTCCAGGAGGCCATGACAGAATTGAATCAGCAAAATCATTGAAAATCAGCTCCTGCTTAATAGCAGGGGCTTTTTTTTCGGAAGTTCGCTTCTATTGGGATATATTTACAGATTGTGGTGGAAAGTGTGATTCTGCAGCGGAAATCAACGGACGACATTGAGAAGCATAAAAAACAATTTATTCGAAAAGAGCCTTTTTAGATGTATATTTTCAGAAAATTTACAAAACAACCATTATTTCCGAGCATTCAGCCAGTATTCTAAGGATATGGAATATGAAAGCGTTTCACCGGTTCTCACTCCTGAAATTGCTAAAAAAATCAGGTTTTTTCCGCTTTGTGCGGGGTATATGGTGAGTGTTAAGATTTTAGATGTAAAACTAAATGCTGAAAAGCATAAAAACCGAAAGGATTGGTTCATTATCAGTCAGTTACAGCTGAACTACACGAGTGAAATGGAAAAAGCTATGCAAGCTGCCCATGGAGTTGGATATGAAGTGTACAGCCGGAAACATGATATTCGAATGGAAGTTGAAAAAAGACGTGAGGAAGATTACCTTCAAAGCCAAAGGTTAGTTGCAGATCTTGAAAGAAAGATTCATTCCTAGGTTTAGGTATATATAATAATGAAGTAAATAGTAACCAGTGCCAATGATGCACTGGTTTTCTTTTTGCAATACATGAAATTACAGCACCGGGAAAAAATAGATAGGACATGCCTGGATCCCGGTGATTTCACTCTTTGAAGACATTGGTTTTGTATGATAAAATCTATATTTACAGGCTTTCTAAACATTTTCGTTTGAAAAGTTTGTTAATGGTCTCAAAGAGTTGCTATGATATTTGATTTGTTATAAGATTGTAATGAGAATAAAATGAGAATAGAGATTTGCGGATAAAACCGGTTTACAAATCTTCTTTTATTGACGGAGGTATATATTATGGCAGGATCAGTACTTACAATTAAAGACCTTCATGTTGCTATTGAGGGAAAAGAAATATTAAAAGGTGTAAACCTTGAGATTAAAGGTGGAGAAATCCACGCAATCATGGGGCCGAACGGTACAGGTAAATCTACTTTATCTTCTGCTATCATGGGGCATCCGAAATACGAAGTAACACAAGGAAGCATCACATTGGATGGTAAAGATGTTCTTGAAATGGAAGTTGACGAGCGCGCACGTGCCGGACTTTTTCTTGCAATGCAATATCCAAGTGAAATCAGCGGCGTAACAAATGCCGATTTTTTACGTTCTGCAATTAACAGCCGCCTTGATGAAGGCAACGAAATTTCTCTTATGAAATTCATCCGCAAAATGGACAGCAAGATGGAGTTCCTGGAAATGGACCTTGACATGGCTCAGCGTTATTTAAATGAAGGTTTCTCAGGCGGAGAAAAGAAACGTAATGAAATCCTGCAATTAATGATGCTTGAACCTAAAATCGCTATCCTGGATGAAATCGACTCCGGTTTGGATATCGATGCATTGAAAGTGGTTTCTAAAGGAATCAATGAAATGCGCGGAGAAGAATTTGGCTGCTTAATTATCACACACTATCAGCGCCTTCTTAACTACATCACTCCTGACCATGTTCATGTGATGATGCAGGGCCGCGTTGTAAAATCAGGCGGACCTGAACTTGCACAGCGCTTAGAAGCAGAAGGATATGATTGGATCAAGAAAGAATTGGGCATTGAAGACGAAACAGTTGGGCAAGAAGCGTAAGCGTTAGGGGGATCACTATGACAACGGAAATAAAACTACCATTTGATAAGGATTATGTTAGTTCCTTTTCAAAAGATATGGGCGAGCCGGCATGGCTGACAGAACTCCGTCTAAATGCGCTTGCAAACGCGGAAAGCCTGCCAATGCCAAGGCCTGATAAAACGAAAATAGATAAATGGAACTTTACACAGTTCGAAAAGCATATTGTCGGAAGCGAAGACTTTACGTCTTTAAATGACCTTCCGGAGGATGTAAGAAACCTGATTGATACCGAAGCCGGCGATCAGAACTTATATATTCAGCGAAATAATAGACCGACTCATTTGGCTATATCCAAAGAGCTTCAGGAAAAAGGTGTTATTTTCACAGACATCTTTACAGCGGCAAGAGAACATAGCGAGCTGCTTCAAAAGTATTTCATGAAAGATGGCGTCAAAACGGACGAACACCGTTTAACCGCTTTGCACGCGGCTCTTTTAAATGGCGGAGCGTTCTTGTACATTCCGAAAAACGTGGAAATTTCAGCGCCAATTCAGGCTGTATATATCCATGATGATAAAGAGGCAAACCTATTTAACCATGTATTGGTGGTAGCTGATGATAACAGCTCAGTTACTTACGTGGAAAATTATGTTTCCGTGGTTGAGGAAGCGAATAGCGTCTTTAATATTGTTACTGAGGTCATTGCCAATGCAAATGCAAGAGTGCAGTATGGTGCGGTTGATACACTTGCTAAGGGAACAACAGCGTATGTGAACCGCCGAGGAGTTGCAGGCCGTGATGCACGCATTGAATGGGCTCTTGGACTAATGAACGACGGCAATACAGTTTCAGAGAATACAACTAATCTTGTTGGAGACGGTTCTTTCGGTGATACCAAAACAGTTGTTGTAGGACGCGGAGAACAGACCCAAAACTTTACAACAAAAGTAGTTCATTTCGGAAAAAATTCCGAAGGTTACATTTTAAAACATGGGGTTATGAAAGACTCTGCATCTTCCATCTTTAATGGAATCGGCAAAATCGAGCACGGTGCTTCCAAGTCAAATGCCGAGCAGGAATCACGCGTTCTGATGCTAAGCGAAAAAGCCCGCGGAGATGCAAACCCGATTTTATTAATCGACGAAGATGATGTAACAGCTGGTCACGCAGCTTCAGTTGGCCGTGTGGATCCATTGCAGCTTTACTATTTAATGAGCCGCGGTGTCTCCCAGAAAGAGGCGGAACGTCTTGTTATTCACGGCTTCCTGGCGCCGGTTGTTAACGCTCTTCCTATCGAAGGTGTTAAAAAGCAGCTTACTGCCGTTATTGAAGGGAAAGTAAAATAATGAATGCCCGTGAGATTCGGCAGATGTTTCCCATACTGGATCAGGAAGTCAATGGAAAGCCCCTTGTTTATCTGGACAGTGCCGCTACTTCCCAAAAGCCTGTTCCGGTAATTGAGGCGATTGATAAATACTACAGGGAATATAACTCGAATGTTCATAGAGGCGTCCATACCTTGGGCACCAGAGCAACGGATGGCTATGAAGGTGCCAGGGAAAAGGTGCGAAAATTCATAAATGCAAAATCCACTGAGGAAGTTATTTTTACAAGAGGAACAACAACATCCATCAATACAGTGGCAGCAAGCTACGGGCGCGCTAACCTGTCTGAAGGCGATGAAATAGTTATCACCTATATGGAACACCACAGCAATATCATTCCGTGGCAGCAGGTAGCTAAACAGACCGGTGCCACGCTAAAGTACCTCCCACTGCAGGAGGACGGAACCATCTCTCTTGAAGATGTCCGTGCAACCGTCACAGCCAATACGAAAATCGTATCGATCATGCAGGTATCGAATGTATTGGGTGTGATGAACCCGATTAAGGAAATTGCGAAAATCGCCCATGAGAATGGCGCGATTATGGTTGTGGATGGTGCACAAAGTGCTCCGCATATGAAAATTGATGTTCAGGACCTGGATTGTGATTTTCTTGCTTTTTCCGGACATAAGATGTGCGGTCCTACTGGCATCGGTGTTCTTTACGGTAAGAAAAAGCATCTTGAAAAAATGGAACCTGTTGAATTTGGCGGTGAAATGATCGACTTTGTCGGCCTCTATGAATCGACATGGAAGGAGCTACCATGGAAATTCGAAGGGGGAACGCCAATCATTGCAGGTGCCATCGGAATTGGTGCGGCAATTGATTTCCTTGAGCAGATTGGCTTGAATGAAATCGAGGCATATGAGCACAAGCTGGCTGCTTATGCTATGGAAAAAATGTCTGCTATCGAGGGAATGACCATTTATGGACCTAAAGAAGCCTCGAAGCGGGCAGGTCTGGTTACATTTAATATAGACGATGTTCATCCACATGATGTGGCTACTGTATTGGATGCAGAAGGAATTGCAGTCCGCGCCGGCCACCATTGTGCACAGCCGCTTATGAAGTGGCTCAAGGTGTCGGCAACTGCACGTGCAAGCTTCTATCTGTACAATACGGAAGAAGATATTGATAAGCTTGTTTCCGGGCTTGTCAAAACAAAGGAGTATTTCAGCGATGTCTTCTAAAAATTTAGATACCCTTTACCGCCAGGTTATAATGGATCATTATAAAAACCCTCGTAACAAAGGGGTACTTGAAGATGACAGCCTGACGATCAATATGAATAACCCTACTTGCGGAGACCGGATTCAATTGACGCTGAAGCTTGAGGATGGCAAAGTGGCAGACGCAAAGTTTGAAGGCGAAGGATGTTCCATCTCCATGTCCTCAGCTTCCATGATGACTCAAGCCATCAAGGGTAAAAATATTGAAGATGCCTTAAAGCTTTCCAAAGTTTTCTCTGACATGATGCTGGGGAAAGAATATGATGAAGATGATCTTGATCTTGGCGATATCGAAGCTCTTCAGGGAGTTTCCCAATTCCCTGCCAGAATCAAATGTGCCACTTTAGCATGGAAAGCAATGGAAAAAGGTGTTGGCACAGAGAAAGAAGAACAGGAATAAATCAATCAAACGTTTGATTAATACTTTATGATCTGTCTTGTGTGCTAAAATACTATGAAATGATAGGGTGTACACCCTTTCCTATATGAATGGAGGAATACGACGATGGCAAAAAAAATGCCTGAGATCGGCGATTATAAGTATGGTTTTGCCGATAAAGACGTTTCCATTTTCCGATCAAAACGCGGTTTGACAAAAGAAATTGTTGAAGAGATTTCAAAATTGAAGGAAGAGCCACAATGGATGCTTGACTTCCGTTTAAAATCACTGGACCATTTCTATAACATGCCTATGCCGCAATGGGGCGGAGATTTAGCGTCATTAAACTTTGATGAAATTACGTATTATGTTAAGCCTTCTGAGAAGACTGAACGTTCTTGGGATGAAGTTCCTGATGAAATTAAACAGACCTTTGATAAATTAGGTATTCCTGAAGCAGAGCAGAAGTATCTTGCTGGTGTTTCTGCACAGTATGAATCAGAGGTTGTTTACCATAATATGCAGGAAGACCTGGAAGCAAAAGGAATTGTATTCAAGGATACCGATTCGGCTCTTCGCGAAAATGAAGATATTTTCCGTGAGCACTGGGCAAAGGTTATCCCTCCAACAGACAACAAATTTGCTGCATTAAACTCAGCCGTTTGGTCTGGCGGATCGTTCATCTATGTTCCTAAAGGTGTTAAAGTTGATACGCCATTGCAGGCCTATTTCCGCATTAACTCTGAGAACATGGGGCAATTTGAGCGTACCCTTATCATAGTTGATGAAGGCGCACATGTACACTATGTAGAAGGCTGTACTGCACCTGTGTACACAACCAACTCACTTCATAGTGCGGTTGTTGAAATTATTATCAAAAAAGACGCATATTGCCGTTATACAACCATCCAAAACTGGGCAAACAACGTATACAACCTGGTTACAAAGCGTGCGGTTTGTGAATCAAACGCAACAATGGAATGGATTGACGGAAACATCGGTTCAAAACTGACAATGAAATATCCTGCAGTTATCCTTAAAGGAGAAGGCGCACGCGGCATGACCCTTTCCATTGCATTAGCAGGCAAAGGGCAGCATCAGGATGCAGGTGCAAAAATGATTCACCTTGCACCGAACACGTCTTCAACGATCGTGTCAAAATCGATTTCCAAGCAGGGCGGTAAAGTAACATACCGCGGAATCGTTCACTTCGGCCGCAAAGCTGAAGGTGCCCGTGCCAACATCGAATGTGATACGTTAATTATGGATAACCAGTCAACTTCAGATACAATTCCATACAATGAAATCCTAAACGACAACATCTCTCTTGAGCATGAAGCGAAGGTTTCAAAAGTATCAGAAGAACAGCTATTCTACCTTATGAGCCGTGGAATTTCAGAGGAAGAAGCAACAGAAATGATCGTAATGGGCTTCATCGAGCCATTTACGAAAGAACTTCCAATGGAATACGCAGTAGAAATGAACCGTCTGATCAAGTTTGAAATGGAAGGTTCCATCGGTTAATAGCTAATTTATGAAAACCCGTTTACCGGCCATGGTAAGCGGGTTTTTAAAATAGGTAACAGGGAGTATATTATTTTTGGATAAATTGCTAAAGTGGAGATATAAAAATTAGTTCTCAGTTTATCGTGACAATACTTAGCCAAACGGAGGTATTTCAATGATTATCATAGGCGTAACAGGCTGGGGCGATCATGATAGCCTTTATCCAGGCGCCATTTCGCCAAGAGATAAATTAAAGGAGTACGCCGGCCACTTCCCGACAGTAGAGGTGGACTCTGCTTTTTATGCCGTGCAGCCAAAACGCAACTCCGCCAAATGGGTTAATGACACCCCAGATGGTTTTCAATTCATTGTAAAAGCCTATCAGGGTATGACGGGCCATCAAAGAGGAGAGATCCCTTTTGAAAGCAAAGAAGAAATGTTTGAGGCGTTTAAGGATTCATTGGAGCCTTATATTGAGTCCGGCAAACTGGCAATGGTGCTGTTTCAATTTCCGCCATGGTTTGACTGTAAAAAAGCCAATGTTGATTATCTTCGCTGGTGCAAGGAAAAGATGGGGGAGATCCCCTGTGCTCTGGAGTTCAGGCATCAATCATGGTTTCGGCCGGAGTTTAGGGAAAGCACGCTAAGCTTTATGAAAGAGGAAGAATGGATTCACAGCATCTGTGACGAGCCGCAAGCCGGTGAAGGTTCAGTTCCAACAGTTCTGGAAACAACCAATATGGACAAAGTGCTCGTTCGTTTCCACGGACGCAATTTTCACGGCTGGCAGAAAAAGAATGGGGACAACTGGCGTGAGGTCCGCTATCTTTACCGCTATAACGAAGAAGAACTGGCAGAATGGGCAGAACATCTAAAAAAGCTCAAGAAAAAATGTAAAAATGTATACGTCGTCTTCAACAACAACTCAGGCGGTGACGCGGCAGACAACGCTAAACAAATGATCGAAATGCTGAATATCGAATACCAGCAGCTAGCTCCCAGACAACTTGATTTATTTTAAAACCGGGTGACAGGCACCTATACCACTTCGGCAAACTGGTATAGGTGCCTGTCACGTTCACCCTTTTCCTTGTCCGTACATATTGTGTAAGGGAAAAGGAAAGGAGTGGGTGCAGGTATGATTGATTTGAAGCCGATTGAAATAGGTGGCCACACTTTTTTGAGTGTTTCGGTGCAGCTGCCGAAGACTAATCTGCTGGTGGTAACGAATGATAAAGGGTATATTATGTGCGGAGCCCTGGATGTAGCTTTGCTGAACGAAAAGCTTAAGGACCGTAAAGTAATTGCCGGCAGGGCTGTCGGTGTAAAAACGATAGATCAGCTGTTGAATGCCCCGCTTGAGTCTGTCACTTACGAGGCCGAGGAATTGGGCATTGTTAAAGGAACGATCGGAAAAGAAGCACTTCTCAAAATGATTTAAAGGCATGCCTTAAGAGGCTTGTCTTTTTTTATGGAGTTTTCGTAAGTGATGTTGCATGTTGAATCGTTTACTGAGGAAGGTGCGAGAGCGTTATTTGGTGTCCTGCCCAAATAACGGGGACAGCTGAGTTTCCGAAGGGGCAGGGCGTCCAGGAAGCTCAGGCACCAAGCCTCAGAAAGCGGAATTTAGGCTATTAAGGGACATTATCATCTTTGGAAAAAACCTATCCGCACATAAAATTAGTTATCCGCACAGAAAAGCCGGCTATCCGCACAGAAAGAAATTTATCCGCACATAAATAAAGGCTATCCGCACAGAAATAGATAACGGATTAAAAAAACAGCCCGGATTGAAGGATGACACAACAAAATTAATCGGAATTCCCTAAAAAATCTCTTCTTTAGAGAAGAACTTCCGCCAATGCAGGAATTTTGTCGTATAATGTAAATAAAACCAAATAATTCCCGAAATATAAAGTAGAGCAAAAAAAGGATATGGGAGATACATATGAGATTAGCAGCAACCAATACAATTGAGACTGGCAGTGTTTTGGCCAAAGCTATATATAATGACAAGGGTCAGGTCCTTTTGCATGAAGGTGTGGAGCTGGCTGATAAATTAATAAATAAACTGCAGGAAGTGGGTATTGCCTATGTGTATATCAAAGATCAGCGCACTGAGGATATCCAATATAAGAACCCTCTGAATCCCAAAATGCGGAAAAAGGCTATCGAAACCATAGAAACGGTTCTAAAGGAAGTAGAAGCAAATAAAGAATTTTCTAGCACTCTGGTCGTGGAGAATGCTTCAAATAGGCTCTCAGGGCTGATTCGCCAGCTAATCAGTGAAATAAGGGGAAATAAAGAGCTGCTTACGATCCTATCAGATGTTTATTCATATGATCACTATATTTTCACACATTCTCTGAACGTAACTCTTTACTCACTCGCAATCGGGATGAAGCTGCAGCTCCTGCCGAAGGAACTTGAAATCCTTGGGCTGGGTGCAATCCTCCATGATGTCGGAAAGATGAAGGTGCCTGCAGATATCCTTTTGAAACCTGGTAAATTGACATCTGAAGAATTTGAATCCATTAAGAAGCATCCCGAAGATGGATTTAATATATTAAGAAAAGTAGAGACAATTCCTCTTCTTGTTGCACATTGTGCCTTTCAGCACCATGAACGATTGAATGGGTCAGGCTATCCTCGCGGACTACAGGGGAACGAAATTCATGATTTCGGCAAGATTATTGCAATTGCCGATGTGTTTGACGCAGTTACATCCAACCGCATATACAGGCAGGCTATGCTCCCGCATGAAGGCCTGGAAGTCCTGTATGCAGGGGCCGGCAAGCTGTTTGATAAGAAAGTCATTGAAGTTTTCCGTCAGGCGGTAGCCGTGTACCCGGTTGGTATTACTGTTGAGCTGAATGATGGAAGAAAAGGAGTTGTCTGCCGGCAGAATGCGGGACTTAGCGACAGGCCGGTCATCCGTATACTTGAAGAAAAGGGCAGAAACGTTGAGCCATATGAAGCAGACCTAGGGGCTGAATTGAATTCCGTTATTACGGGCTGTGATACGACTTTTGTACAACAATAAATTGAAACTTCAATCAGGGGATGGCTTATCCCCTTGATGGTTAGTTGAACCAATCGGGCCTTTACTGGCAGTTTGACCCCACTTATCCTCCTTTGATTCCGTTGACTCTTGAAGTGCGGTCTTATTGCCCGTTAGACTGCGATAAACTATTTTGGATTTTTGAGCCTAGTTCCCTCCTTTACAGCATACATATAGCATGTAAAGGGGGGATTTGTTTTGGCAAAATTTCGCGGCCGGCTGCCCCGGAAAGGTCCTCTTCCATTCCGCTATGTATTTCTTTTGACCTTTGTATTCTTCGTTATCTCAACAGCTGCCGGCCTTTGGATTATTAATGAAGGGCTTAAGCCCACACTCATGAGCTATGCAGATTCACAGACAAGGAAAATCGCATCATTGGTAATAAACAATGCGATTAACAAAAAAATTACCAATGTGATGGATTTGGAAGATATGTTTGAGGCAAGCGAGAGCGGTGTTGTCAGCATTAACGTGGAAAAGCTGAACAGAGTCAAAGCGGAAGTAACCGAACTGGTTCAGGATAATATTAAGAAAGCAGAAAAAGGCGATTTGGATGCATTGGAGTCTTTTACAGACGTAGAAATTAATACGGAGCAAATGCAGCACTCAAATGGAATTGTCTATTATGTTCCGCTTGGCCAGGCAACCAATAATGCACTCCTTGGTAACTTGGGTCCCCGTATTCCAGTGAAGTTTAATGCAGTCGGTTCTGTTACCTCCAATTTTATAACTGAAACAAAGGATCACGGCATAAATAATGTGGAAGTGAAGGTACTGGTCCGCCTGGACGTTCAGGTCCAAATTATCATTCCTTTTGCCACCAAAATTATTACAGTACAGGAAGATGTGCTGGCCGCTTATGGCATTTACCCGGGAAAGGTCCCGCAATTTTACAATGGCGGAGGAGGAACCTCGCCATCAATCGAAATACCGGCAAGCCAATAATACTTGCAAATAGTTTAGTATTTTGATAAAATTCTACTATAATTTCATAAAAACCTTATCATATCCGATGGGGTAGAGGTGCAGTATTCAAGAGTACGCTGAGTGAGGATGACAACAATGACCGCAGCCGAAAGGGAATGTTGCCGAAGTATGATTAGTGAGTCAGAACTAATCTTGCTGGGGTTACTTCGAATAGGAGTAACACTGTCATTATGAGGGGAAAGTATGAATATACTTTGTCAAAGCCTTCATAATGGGGAGCTACAGATCGTGATGGAGAAACTAATTACTTCAAAAGAGTAATGATAGATTTTTCTCTATCGTTACTCTTTTTTATTTTGACTCTGTCATCATCCTTGTTGTTCCCCTGATTGAAAACGGACACGCCTTAAATGGTGTGATCCCAAAAAACAAGAGGAGGACAAGAAATGGCAAACACGATTTTCTCCCTGCTGCCGCCTTTGGTTGCAATCGCTATGGTTATCCTGACCAGGCGCGTCTTGCTGTCATTGGGAGTGGGGATCGTAACAGCTGCATTATTGCTGGCTGAATTCAGCATTACAGAAACTTTCAGCATTATTTGGGATGCTGTAAAAGGAATATTTGTTTCAGATGGAGAACTGAACACCTGGAATGTATATATTATTTTATTCTTGCTTGTATTAGGTGTTATTACTGCATTTATATCTATTTCAGGCGGAAGCCGCGCTTTTGGGGAATGGGCGATGAAGCGGGTTAAGACCCGTGCAGGCGCACAGATTGTCGGAGCTGTTTTAGGTATTATTATTTTCATTGACGATTATTTCAACGCTTTGGCAGTCGGCCAGATTTCACGTCCGATTACAGATCGCCAGCGTGTATCCCGTGCGAAGCTTGCGTATCTTATTGATTCAACTTCAGCACCTGTTTGTGTCGTATCACCGGTATCAAGCTGGGGTGCGTACATTATTGCATTGATTGGGACCATTCTTGCGGCCCATAATGTTACTGAGTATTCTGCTTTCTCTGCGTTTATTCAAATGATTCCAATGAACCTTTATGTTTGGTCAACTCTGGCCATTGTATTTATCGTAGCGTTATGGGGCATAGAGATCGGGCCAATGAAAGTTCATGAGAAGCGGGCAGCTGAAGAGGGGCTTGTAATGGATCCCGAGAAGCCGGCACCTGGTGAATTGAAGGATGATCTTCCTACAAGTTCTAAAGGATCTGTCGGAGATCTTGTATGGCCTATTATAGCTCTTGTAATCGGTACAGTGGGTTCAATGTTTTGGACAGGTTCACAGGCGGTTGAAGGAAATGCCACCGTTTTACAAATTTTTGAAAATACAGATGTCTCTAAATCCTTAATCCTCGGTGGCCTAGTGGGCCTAGTGGTTTCGTTAGGTTTATTCTTCCGTCAGGCCTTTGTTTTGAAAGGCGTTAAAGCAAATGTCTTCGGCAAAGGGGTATGGGAAGGGATTAAATCCATGCTTCCGGCTGTTTATATCTTGCTGTTTGCCTGGGCAATTGTGGATTTAATTGGCCGTTTGGAGACTGGAAAATATTTGGCGGGTATTGTGGAAAGCACAAATATGAGCACTTCATGGCTTCCGTTTCTACTTTTTGCCATAGCAGGAATAATGGCTTTCAGTACTGGAACTTCATGGGGATCATTTGGAATTCTGCTTCCAATTGCAGGAGACATTGCCGCTGCAACTGATATTACTCTGTTACTGCCGGCTATGTCAGCTGTTCTTGCCGGAGCGGTATTCGGTGACCATTGTTCACCGATTTCCGATACAACCATCCTTTCTTCAACAGGGGCTGGCTGTAACCATATAGACCATGTGATGACTCAGCTGCCATATGCCTTGATTTCTGCGGGGATTGCTGCAGCTGGCTATTTAATCATAGGTTTCACCAGCAGCACTGTAATCGCATTACTTGCAGTAGCTGTTCTTGTAGCGGCATTTGCCTTCTTTGGCCGCGGAAAGAAAGAATCCTGGCAGGAAAGCAAGGCAAGTTAAAAATTATTGAAAAAGGCTTTCTCTTTGAGAGAGGCCTTTTTTGGTGCTGTTCATCGAAAAGAAAAAGGGTTCCCTCAGAGGGAACCC
>NZ_JCAXER010000035.1:0-54040 GCF_059758675.1 Cytobacillus sp. GQ23 | reverse complement strand
ATAGTTATAAATAGTAAAACGAAACTAGGTTTCGTCTTTTTTTTATGCTTTTTTAACCTAAGTGTATAGGGGTATTAATATTGAAAATAGCTTACTTTGCCCATTGCTGCAAAATAAGGTAAACTACATATAGACTATTCTCCTTAGGATTTATCCTAAGGTTTTTTTGTAATCTCAGAATTCAAATCGAGAATATCTAGGCTTATCCCCAGCTGCTCCTCAGACACAGTGGGTGATAAGGCGTTTGTGCTTTTTCTTTTCAATTGGCTTTTTTCGTAAAGTTTGTTGCTTTTTTATAACTAGTTAATTTGCTGAGTTGATCTTCGCTGTGGGCACTTGACCCTCGAAAATGCTGACGCATTTCCTCTATGTGAGCATACTCGAGGAAGCTTATCAATGTTCTCCCGCGGGAGGAGTGGGAAGTGCGAGACCCCGCAGGCCGAGGAGGCTCGCATTCTCCCCGCGTACCGCTGCGTGCCTTTCGCTGCAATCAACGGACAGAATTCACAAACCAAAACAACAATCTTTTAGAAAAGATCCTTTCAATTTATAGATTAGACCATAAAAGGTGATGAATATATGAGTCAGTTTGAGTTTATCTCAAAGAAGCCAGAGGATACGATGGGGTTTTCCGAAAAGCTTGGCAGTCTGCTTCAGCCGGGCGATGTCCTTGCTCTGGAAGGAGATTTGGGTGCAGGGAAAACGACATTCACCAAGGGGCTTGCCAAAGGGCTTGATATAAAACGGAATGTAAATAGCCCAACCTTTACGATTATTAAGGAATACCACGGAAGATTGCCCCTTTATCACATGGATGTATATAGAGTGGAAGATTCCTTTGAGGATTTGGGGTTTGATGAATATTTTGATGGCAATGGGGTCACAGTTGTAGAATGGGCTCACCTTGTTAAGGAACAGCTGCCGGAAGAGTTATTAACGATATATTTATATCTTGATGATCATGATTCAAGAAGGCTGGTTCTGGATCCAAAGGGAAAAAGATATGAGGAATTGTGTAAGGAGATTATGTCATGAAGGTTTTAGCCATTGATACATCCAATTACCCTCTGGGAGTAGCTCTTCTGGATGGTGATCAGGTTTTAGGCGAGTATATTACAAATGTAAAAAAGAATCATTCTGTCCGCGTTATGCCAGCTATTGATATATTAATGAAAGATTGCGGTGTTAAGCCGGCTGAAGTAGATAAGATTGTTGTTGCGAAAGGGCCTGGTTCTTATACAGGCGTGCGTATTGGAGTAACCATTGCAAAAACACTGGCATGGACTTTAAATAAGCCGCTCGTAGGGGTATCAAGCCTTGAAATATATGCAGCCTCGTCAGGCAGATATTTTAATGGCGTCATATCGCCTTTGTTTGATGCAAGGAGAGGGCAAATATATACCGGCCTGTATCAATATAGGGAAGGACAGTTAGTATCGCTGATCAAAGACCAGCTCCTTCCTTCAAAAGATTGGGCAGACAGGCTTTCAGAGCAGCAGGAAAACGTCCTTTTTATCGGGAATGATTTGCCCCTGCATAAAGAGGTATTTACAGACGTCCTGAAAGAGCGGGCAGTGTTCGCTTCACCTGCGGAACATAATCCAAGGCCGGCCGAACTTGCTTTATTAGGAAGGGACCGGGAGCCTGAGGAGGTCCATTCTTTTATACCAAATTACATTAGGATGGCGGAAGCTGAAGCTAATTGGATAAAAGCAAACCAGGAAAAAAAGTTATAGATGAGGAAGCGAACGTATGAATAAATCCTTAACTTTCCGTTTGATGAGTGAAGAGGATATTGATGATGTATTGGAAATTGAACACAAATCCTTTGCTACACCCTGGAGCAGGGAGGCCTTTTTTAACGAAATAACACATAACCAATTTGCTTTGTATGTTGTTTTAGAAGAAGACAATAAAGTAATAGGCTACTGTGGAGCATGGATTGTCGTGGATGAGGCACATATTACAAATGTTGCCCTGCTCCCTGAATACCGGGGGAGAAAGCTTGGAGAAGCTTTGATGCGGCAGCTGATGGAGCTTGCGTCTGAAAAGGGGGCCATCACAATGACTCTGGAAGTAAGGGTATCCAACTTCACAGCTCAGTCTTTATACCGAAAGCTAGGCTTTCAAAACGGAGCAATCAGGAAGAACTATTACACTGATAATCAAGAAGATGCTTTAGTAATGTGGGTGAATTTATAATGAAAAAAGATCAATGGATCATGGCGATTGAAACCAGCTGTGACGAAACGGCAGTAGCCATCATTAAGAATGGGCGTGAAATTGCAGCCAATATCGTTGCTTCCCAAATCGAAAGCCATAAACGTTTTGGCGGAGTGGTTCCGGAAATAGCTTCCCGCCATCATGTTGAACAGATAACGATCGTGCTTGAAGAAGCATTGAATAAGGCTGGCGTCACATATTCCGAACTTTCAGCAATAGCAGTGACAGAAGGGCCTGGCCTTGTAGGTGCGCTCCTGATAGGGGTTAATGCCGCAAAAGCCATTGCGTTTGCTCACGGTATCCCGCTTGTTGGTGTGCATCATATAGCAGGTCATATTTATGCCAACCGACTGGTGGAAGAAATGGAATTTCCGTTACTTTCACTGGTAGTCTCTGGTGGACATACTGAACTCGTCTATATGAAAGAGCATGGACATTTTGAAGTGATTGGCGAGACAAGGGATGATGCTGCAGGAGAGGCATATGATAAAGTTGCCCGGACCTTAAATTTGCCTTATCCGGGCGGTCCTCACATTGACAGACTCGCCCATGAAGGAAATCCGGCTATTCAGCTGCCGAGAGCCTGGCTGGAAGAAGGTTCATATGATTTTAGCTTCAGCGGATTAAAATCTGCCGTTATCAACACTGTTCACAATGCTGAACAAAGGGGCGAGACGATCGTTCCTGAAGATCTTGCGGCGAGCTTCCAGGATAGTGTCATTGATGTCCTGGTTACAAAAACAGAAAGAGCAGTGGAAGAATATAAGGTAAAGCAGCTGCTTCTTGCAGGCGGAGTGGCAGCGAATAAAGGACTTAGGGCTTCTTTAGAAAAGAAATTTGGAAACAGATCCGACATAAAGCTAATTATTCCTCCATTAACTTTATGCACAGATAATGCAGCGATGATTGCTGCTGCAGGAAGTGTTTTGTTTGAAAAAGGACAATTTGCCGGTCTTGATTTAAATGCCAATCCCGGTTTGGACATTACTATCCACAATGATAAATAATTAGGAAAAAGTCCCCGACAGCATTGGGGGCTTTTTTTGTGGATAAAGTCAATTATTTCAGAATTTTATGTTGATAATGTGGGTAAAATCAGCTTTAACTGTGGATAATGTGGAAAAGTCTGTGGAGAGTACATATAACTGCATTTTTCTTGTGATTATCTCTGTGGATAATAAAAAAGACTGGCAGTGACTATTCTACCAGTCTAAAAGTTATGAATATTCCTTTAATCCTCTTCAGCTAAAAGCGTCCATTCTTCCATCAATTCTTCCAGCTTTGCTTTTGCTTCATCCGTTTCATTCGTTATTTCCATTACTTTTTCATGGTCCTGATAAACAGCCGGATCACAGAGCAGCTGATCATTAGTATCTATTGCTGTCTCTAATGCTTCAATTTCCACTTCAATTTCTTCCATTCTTCTTTTTCGCTGGCGTTCTAGCTTTTTGGCTTCTTTATCCAGCTGGTAGTTCTTTTTTTCCTGCTTTACAGGCTGTGAAACAGTGGATATATCCTGCTCATTGAGTGCAAGCAATTCCTTTTGTTCCTGCTTTTTTTCTACATAATAATCATAATCACCAAGATATTCTGCTGCACCGTTTCCAGAAAGCTCAACTACCTTAGTTGTAATTCTGTTGATAAAATATCGGTCATGAGATACAAAGAGAATAGTTCCTGGATAATCGATCAATGCATTTTCAAGGATTTCCTTGCTGTCCAGATCCAAATGGTTTGTAGGCTCGTCAAGAATCAGGAAATTGGCTTTCTGCATCATAAGCTTTGCAAGTGCAAGCCGGGCCTTTTCCCCGCCGCTCAGTGTTGAAACTGTTTTAAGAACATCATCGCCGGAGAAGAGAAAGTTCCCAAGTATGGTCCGGATTTCTTTTTCCGGTTTAAGAGGGTATTCATCCCATAATTCGTTCAGTACTCGTTTATTGCTTGTGAGCTCTGCCTGTTCCTGGTCATAGTAGCCAATGGTCACATTAGAGCCATATTGAATCTCCCCAGTAAAAGAAGGGATTTTCTTAATAATGGTTTTAAGCAATGTGGATTTGCCAATTCCATTTGGTCCTACAAGTGCAATACTATCGCCTCTTGCCAGCCGCATAGAAATATTCTCGCTCACTATTTCTTTGTACCCTATTGCTAAAGAATATATATTCAATACTTCATTGCCTGACTGCCGTTCGATATCAAACCCAAAGGAAGCTGATTTCTCGTCTCCCTGCGGCCTGTCCATCACGTCCATTCTGGCCAGCTGCTTTCTGCGGCTTTGTGCCCTTTTAGTAGTGGAGGCACGGGCAAGGTTTCGCTGAATAAAGTCTTGAAGCTTAGCGATTTCTTCCTGCTGTTTTTCGAATTGCTTCATTTCTTTTTCAAAATTAGCTGCTTTTTGATCCAAATAGGAACTGTAGTTTCCAGGGTACTTTCTTATTTGGTGGCGCGATATCTCGTAAACCTGGGAAACGACCTTATCAAGAAAGTAGCGGTCATGTGATACGATCAGAATGGCACCGCTGTAGCCCTGCAGGTATTGTTCGAGCCACGATAGTGTTTCTATATCAAGGTGGTTGGTAGGCTCATCCAGGATTAGTATATCAGGCTTTGTGAGCAGAAGTTTACCAAGGGCCAGCCTTGTTCGCTGACCGCCGCTCAAGGACGAAATTTTTGTATCATAGCCCATTGAGCTGAAGTTGAGTCCATGGAGAATGGAACGTATATCAGCTTCATATTGATAACCGCCATTTTCTTTGAAATCAACCTGGAGTTTGTCGTAATCTTTTAAAACTCGTTCATAGGCATCAGAATTACCAAGGACATCAGGATCCGCCATTTGCTCTTCAAGGCTGCGAAGCTGTTTTTCCTGCTTTTGCAGATGACTGAAAACAGTCAGCATTTCCTCCCATATGGATAAATCTGATTCCAGGCCGGTATTTTGGGCAAGATAGCCAATGGTTACTTCCTTTGGCTTTATGATCTCTCCGGAATCATACGTCATTTGTCCGGCAATTATTTTTAAAAGGGTAGATTTTCCTGCACCATTGCGTCCTACAAGGGCAATACGGTCCCTGGTTTGTACTTCAAGCTTTATATTCGTTAAAATGGGATCAGCTCCAAAACTTTTTGCCAGCTGATTGACTTGTAATAGTATCATGTTCTTTCACCTCTGGTATAGAGTAAGTGTAACTCATTCATATATTGTTCGGCAATAAAGGAGACAGGACTATAAGCCCGGATGAAGGTCATTAAAACAGAAGAAAAGGTAAATAAATATGTGAAGAACCTTACAATGCACATACAAAGAATCCGAAAAATAGTGTATGATTTTGAAGAGAGGTGTTTTTTTAATGGCGGATTTTACTCATTTTAATCAAGAAGGCAGGGCAAAAATGGTGGATGTCAGCGATAAGCCTGAGACCGCAAGGACAGCCATTGCTCAGTCAAGTATTTCGGTGAATCAGGAGATTTACGAAAAGATCACATCAAACTCCATGAAAAAAGGGGATGTTCTTGCTGTTGCACAAACGGCAGGCATTATGGCAAGCAAGAAAACATGGGACATTATTCCGATGTGCCATCCGCTGCCTCTTAAGGGTGTCGATATTTCATTTTCATGGAAAGCAGAAGAGGATGAGTATGTCCTTATCATTACGGCTTCTGTTAAAACAAAAGGAAATACGGGTGTGGAAATGGAAGCGTTAACAGCTGCTTCAGTCTGTGCGCTGACCGTTTATGATATGTGTAAGGCTGTAGATAAAGGAATGGTAATTGGACCAACCTTTTTAATAGAGAAAACAGGCGGGAAAAACGGAGATTTTAAACGAAATTAATACATCATAAGAAATGGGGATGGACGAATGGCCAATGAACCAATTAAGATACCACAGGCAACAGCTAAACGGCTGCCATTATATTACCGCTTCCTAAAGAACCTTCATTCCTCCGGCAAACAGAGAGTCTCATCAGCAGAATTGAGTGAGGCGGTAAAAGTGGATTCTGCAACAATCCGCCGTGATTTTTCGTACTTCGGTGCGTTAGGGAAAAAAGGATATGGATATAATGTGAACTACCTCTTAGGCTTCTTTCGGAAGACTCTTGACCAGGACGAGCTGACTAAAGTCGCTTTGATCGGGGTAGGGAATTTAGGGACCGCTTTTCTAAACTACAATTTTCTTAAAAATAATAATACGAAAATAGAAGTAGCCTTTGATGTGGATGAGAGTAAGGTTGGCACGAAAATCGGTGATGTTCCGGTCCATCATATGGATGACCTTGAAGAAGTGATTGTGAAAAATAATATTCAGGTGGCAATTTTAACGGTGCCTGCACCGCCTGCCCAGACTATCACCGATCGGATGGTGAATGCGAAAATAAAAGGAATCCTTAACTTTACACCTGCGAGGCTCACTGTGCCGTCCTCGATTCGGATTCACCATATCGATCTGGCAGTGGAATTGCAGTCACTGGTTTATTTTCTTAAAAATTATCCTGAAGAAGTGTAAAAAAAATGAGCCTTATGCGGCTCATTTTTTCATTTTAAAATGCAGGCCAAGCATCCGCAGGCCGGTGCCAAAATCAAATGTAGCAATTAGGATTAAAAAATAAGTAAAGAATCCCCAGGTTTCTTCCCGCTGGGTATTCTGGATGGCTATAAAAGTGAAAAGGCATCCGAGAAGGATGTAAATAAAGCCTGAAAACAAAGGTGTGCTTCTCATGATAATCCCCCAGTAAGTTTAAAACTCCACAGCATTCTTTCTAGAAAAAGCTGATAAAGCTCTGCAAATTTTCCATTTCTTTTAACCACTTTTGTAAATTATCCTGATTCAGCTGAACAACCGCAACAAAGGTATTCATCGCCACATGGGCAAAAATCGGCACGATAATCCTCTTGGTCTTTACATATAAGAAGGCAAAGGTGAATCCCATTGCCGAGTATAGCAATACATGTTCAGGCTCAAAATGAGCAAGTGCAAAAATAACCGAGCTGATCAGGGCAGACAGGAAGAAGTTAAAGCGCTTATGGAGGGAACCGAAAATAATTTTCCTAAAGACGATCTCCTCAAGGATTGGCCCGATGACCGAGCTGATTAAAATGACAATTGGCGATGCTTCAATAATCCGGATAATCTGCTGCGTATTTTCAGAGCCCATTTCAATGCCAATCAGGTTTTCAATACTTGCAGCAGTAGCTTGAGCAATCAGGGCCAAAAATATGCCTCCTATTGCCCAGCCCGCTGAGCCTGCCACAGAAGAGGCATCCCGATCGAGTCCCCTTTTCATTTCTTTCCTTAGTAATAGAAGCGTAATGGTCAGCGTAATCGTGAAACTGATTACGAGCCAGTAGGCTACAGCAAGAATCTGCATATTCTCGGGGTTATGTCCCAGGGCATCGGCAGTTATTAATACGAGCGGAACACCAAACAAGCTTGAAAGCTGCATGGCAATATAGGCGATTAATATAATCCAATATTCCTTCTTCAAAGTGTTTTACTCCTTAATCTGAGTGTTGGTTGCAAGTCCTAAAGCCATTGTACTCTTTATAGGGAGGGTGTTTCAAATATCAGCATCAAAGGAGGAGAAGTACATGATTAAAATGAGGGCTGGTGAAGCATACTTAAGAGGTTGTCTATGAGGAAATTTTTTATAAAAAATTTAAGCTTCACCCTTGCAAATAGATATGAGATTCATTAATATAATAATTGTGTTAGCACTCATAAAGAGAGAGTGCTAATAAATAAAAATATTTACATATTATTTGAGGAGGTTGTTTCACTTGTTAAAGCCACTAGGTGATCGAATCATTATCGAGCTTGTTGAAACTGAAGAAAAAACTGCAAGCGGCATTGTACTGCCGGACACTGCTAAAGAAAAGCCTCAAGAAGGCAAAGTTGTAGCTGTGGGAACTGGCCGCGTTCTTGAAAACGGTGAGCGTGTTGCCCTTGAAGTTGCTGACGGCGACCGTATCATCTTCTCAAAATATGCCGGTACTGAAGTGAAGTACGAAGGCAAAGAATACTTAATTTTACGTGAAAATGACATTCTTGCTGTAATTGGCTAATCGCCGATTAGTTGCAGATTAAAAGATAAAGTGAAAATTTTTGAGGAGGTTTTTATCAATGGCTAAAGAGATTAAATTTAGTGAAGAAGCCCGCCGCGCGATGCTTCGCGGTGTAGATTCCCTTGCAAATGCGGTAAAAGTAACTCTTGGACCTAAAGGACGCAACGTGGTTCTTGAGAAGAAATTCGGTTCACCATTAATCACGAATGATGGGGTGACAATCGCAAAAGAAATCGAACTTGAAGATGCATTCGAAAACATGGGTGCGAAGCTTGTTGCTGAAGTAGCAAGCAAAACAAACGATGTTGCCGGTGACGGTACAACTACTGCAACTGTTCTTGCTCAGGCAATGATCCGTGAAGGCCTTAAGAACGTAACTGCAGGTGCTAACCCAATGGGCATCCGCAAAGGAATTGAAAAAGCGGTTTCTACTGCTGTTGAAGAATTAAAAGCTATTTCAAAACCGATCGAAAACAAAGAATCCATCGCACAGGTTGCTGCGATTTCCGCTGCTGACAATGAAGTTGGCCAGCTGATTGCTGAAGCTATGGAGCGTGTTGGCAACGACGGTGTTATCACTATCGAAGAATCTAAAGGATTCACAACTGAGCTTGATGTGGTAGAAGGTATGCAGTTCGACCGCGGATATGCTTCTCCATACATGGTTACAGATTCTGATAAGATGGAAGCGGTTCTTGAAAACCCTTATATCTTAATCACTGATAAGAAGATTACAAGCATCCAGGAAATCCTTCCTGTACTTGAGCAGGTTGTACAGCAAGGCAAGCCATTATTGCTAGTAGCTGAAGATGTTGAAGGTGAAGCACTTGCTACATTAGTAGTGAATAAGCTTCGCGGAACTTTCAACGCTGTAGCGGTTAAAGCTCCTGGCTTCGGTGACCGCCGTAAAGCTATGCTTGAAGATATCGCGATCCTGACTGGCGGTGAAGTAATCACTGAAGAGTTAGGCCGTGACCTTAAATCTGCTACAATCGACTCTTTAGGACGCGCTTCTAAAGTGGTTGTTACGAAAGAAAACACTACGATTGTTGAAGGTGCTGGTGACAGCGCGCAAATCGCTGGCCGTGTGAACCAGATCCGCACTCAAATGGAAGAAACAACTTCTGAATTTGACCGCGAAAAATTACAAGAGCGCCTTGCTAAGCTAGCTGGCGGTGTGGCAGTAGTTAAAGTTGGTGCTGCTACTGAAACTGAATTGAAAGAGCGTAAGCTTCGCATTGAAGACGCCCTTAACTCTACACGTGCAGCTGTAGAAGAAGGAATCGTTTCCGGTGGTGGTGTTGCCCTTCTAAACGTATACAACAAAGTGGCTTCTATCCAGGCTGAAGGCGATGAAGCTACGGGTATCAACATTGTACTTCGTGCGATGGAAGAGCCTGTACGCACAATTGCACACAATGCAGGCCTTGAAGGTTCTATAATCGTTGATCGCTTAAAGCGCGAGGAAGTTGGAACAGGCTTCAACGCTGCTACTGGCGAGTGGGTAAACATGATCGAAGCTGGTATCGTTGATCCAACTAAAGTAACTCGTTCAGCACTTCAAAACGCTGGATCTGTTGCAGCTATGTTCTTAACCACTGAAGCAGTAGTTGCTGACAAGCCAGAAGAAAATCCTGCTCCTGCAATGCCTGACATGGGCGGCATGGGTGGAATGGGCGGCATGATGTAATCCAGCCTTAAAAACTCCTATTTTTTTCAGGGGTTTTAAGGTGAAACCATCATGTTAGGTGCCAAATAGGGGCCTGAGCCTACCTAAACGTAGTCTATAAAGTAAAAGAAGAATCCATTTTGATACAATATCAAAATGGATTCTTTTTTATAAATAAAGTTTGTTAATTTTCCACCTCTAAAGCTTCTGTCATAAGATACGCACATTGGCAAAGAATATATATATTCAAGTGAAATACCTTTTAAGTACGGAGGAACTCATTCATGAAATTAGCAAGTCCATCTGCCATAACATAAGTGTTTTCTACTTTTTCATCGTTTGCTTTCGATGCTCCTTGTTCGACATTCCCTACTATTCTCATTCCGTTAATGACTGGTTCTTTTCCTTTGCTTGATATCGCTGATACGGTATTGAAAATAGTGATTTCTGTATTTTCACCTAATACCTTAGCTGTATCATTAATCTTTTTTACAAATGCAACGGAGGGAATTTTATCTTGTGCAGGCAAAATAGATAACATGATTTTTGCAGAATGCCCTCTAGCCACAATAATTGGAATATTGGTCCTTACTCGAGCATCCCTTTCGAATGCATCCAAAATAAAATTAATTCCTTTTTCTCTTGCCAGTTCTTCCGATATGACAACCGCGGAGAGGTGGGAAAATATATTTGTTCGCGATATTTTCTTTGAAGAATTTCTTGTAGCTTCTGATATCGTATTTCCTTTTCCCTCTATTTGATGGACAGGAATGCCACCGCTGCCTTGTGAACTGCCAGCAACTCCGCTTGGGTTGATCATCTGTAATGTAACTTCATACAAGTCTGATTCTTTATCATAATCAATGCCCATTCCCGTAATCAGCCCAATGTTATTGGACTCTGTATAATTGGAACATCCGGTTAATACCATTCCTATATAAATGACAATGATCATATATTTTTTCATTCTTCCACCCCCTTGTTGCTATGCTCGAATCCGATTCCTTTTATTTGCAGGATAGGGTCTTTTTTTTAATGAACGAAGGGAAGGCCGGAAAACAGCATCTTTTAAGTCGTTTTTTCGAACTGGCGCAAACGGTGATAAATAAGGCATTCCAAAGGAACGAAGATCGCACATATGTAAAAGGATGATGATAAATGCAATGACAATCCCGTAAATGCCTATAAATGAAGAGCAAATGATAAACACGAATCTTAGCAATCGGGTTACAATCGACATCGAGTAATAGGGGATAGAAAAACTTGATATCGCAGTAATAGATACCACAATAACGGTAGACGCAGCCACGAACCCTGCTTCTACTGCGGCTTGACCAATGATAAGGGCTCCAACAATTGATAAAGCAGACCCTACAGTCCTGGGCATTCGGATTCCAGCTTCCCTTAAAACCTCGAAAATAATTTCCATAACTAACGCTTCAATAACGATCGGAAATGGAACACCATCCCTTTGAGCCAGGATGCTAATGAGAAGTGTAGTAGGAATAAGACCTTCATGGTGCGCCAAAATAGCAATATAAAGGGCAGGGGCTAAAAGAGAAACAAAGAAAGATCCAATCCTTAGAATTCTTAAAAAGGAAGAAATGTAAGGATTTTGATAATAATCCTCTGCAGATTGAAAAAATTGAATAAACACACCAGGGGCAATAAGTACAAATGGTGTTCCGTCCACAATGATCGCTACCTTGCCTTCCAATAATTCAGCGGCTACAGAATCAGGGCGTTCAGAATCCTTAATTAAAGGAAATAACGTTCGATCATCATCTTTAATATACGTCTCAATATAACTGGAATCTAAGATGGCATCTACTTTAATAGATGATATACGTTCGATGACTTCCTTTAAAACTTTTTCATTAACGATGTTTTCAATATAGGCAACCCCGACATTTGTTTGTGTTACTTCTCCCACCGTCATGGTTTTTAGACGTAATTGAGGAGATTGAATACGCGACCTGAGCAAACCCATGTTTTTTTCAAAGCTTTCTGTAAAACTTTCCTTTGGGCCACGGATGACTGCCTGGGCACTGGACTCTTCGATCCCCCGGGTTTCAATTTGTTTCGTTTCTGCGACAATAGCAATTGGTGAACTTTCTAAAAAAATCACCGTTTTGCCTTTTACAAGGGCATCTATAATTTTTTCACGAACCTTTTCCTCAAAAACATTATTGACTGTAATAATTTGCTTTATGTCTTCTATCTGCTGGATTGAACCTTCGTTTAACCGCTCAATGATATGCTCATTAATCGTATCAGTATTTGTAATTCCGCTTATATGGAAAATAGCTATTTTTCTTTCACTGCTAAACGTTCGAAAATTAAGGTCTGATGTTTTTCCTAAAGCCTGCTGTACATAAGAAATATTTTCTTCAAGATCATCTGATAATTGATTTATTTGCGGAGCATTTGTTTGATCGCGTTGAATTGAACGTATCCGATTCTTTTTTTTCCATCTAACCACTTGTCTCATCACCTACGTAAAAGTCCGTAAGGTTAGTATGAGGGTTTAGTATGAATCTATTCATAAATTATGAATAAAATGGAAGTTGGAATTAGTATCGATTTTTATTATTAAAAGGGTGCCAGCGAAAAATAAAGAGATATAGGGGAGGTCCAAGCACAATGTTGTCTTAGACGCAAAAAAAAGGAATTCCAATTTGGGAATTCCTTTTTTAATGTAAGGGAGGTTGAAATTTTCGTAAGGCAGCCCATCTGCTTTATTCTTTATTCTGACCCCCGCCAAAAGCTTCCGGAATCATTGTAAATCCTTCAATCACAGTATCTTCTTCTACCTCAATCATCAGATAACGCTTGCCGTCAAAATGGATTTGTTTTACATATCTCAGATCCTGCGGGCAGATGGAGATGTTGGCTGCTTTTGTGCTGATCTTGATTGATTTTGAATTGTATTTAGGCAGGACGCTGCTAGCCTTTATTTCATATTTGTCATCATCAATAATCTTTTGATAAGCAGATTGGACCTTTTCAGAATCAATATCTTCGATGCCGCTCACCTTTAAAACACGCTCTACGTCTTTAGAATCGAGCTTCGGCGGTTCATCCTCTTCGTTTTCCACAATGATCCGGTTAATCTCTTCATATACGTTGGAAAGTGTTGATGTGTTAATCTGATCTCCTGTTACGTCTTTGATAATTTCCTCAAAAACAATTTTATCATCCTGCGCCGTCATCGTTTCTTCCCCGTTTAAAACGTCCTCAATGAACAAATGGTCGGGCTCATGGACCTTGCCTGCAGAATACAGAACGTGATTGACATCAGCTGCATTTTCGGTGAAGCAAGGGAATAGGAACCCTGAAATGGGAGACTTTAGGTTGATAATCGGATCAACGGTAAAATGATATTTAAATTCCCTTTCCACATAGTCAAAAAGCAGTTCTTTTTTCGGTTCCTGTGTGTTATTGATGCTGCAGAGAATAAAGGGATGAGAATAAACAGCATCCCGTTCACTTTCTTCAGCTTCTGGATTGCGGCGTTTCATTGGCTTAAGATATTCCCCGCGAATGAATGTGACGACAATATCCTTATCATATTGCCGGATTCCCAGCATCTTGCCGACAATTTGAAGCATTTGTTCCGTCCAGGCCTCAGCTTCATTGGTCAGCAGCCCTTGATGAAGAATGAGCTGACTGCTGTTTTCCGCATCTCTCCGGAACTTTAATTCAAAGAGCTTTTCATCCAATTGGCCGCCCAGCAGCTTTTTGAAATTGTCCATAAACAGCTCCTGCTGATCCTGATCCAGCATTTCAAAAGGCTGGCTCTCATAATGATAAATCTCGCTTGATTCCTTCATAATATAGACGTTAAAAATATCTGAGATTTTCAGTAGGTCATTATTTAATTTAAATTGTTTCCGAATCTGTGCAATGTCTTTTTTGTTCACAGTTAAAATCCACTCCTAAGCTGGCCAGTATGCATATTTACTAGAATAACAAAATACAGCAGCTCTATAAATTATTATCTATTTTCGCTTTTTTGATAAGGTGTGTATTAAGGGGAGGTGACTGCGGAAATCTGGTTCCAAAATAAAAGATGCTTCACACAAGTTTTGATCAACTTATGGGAAGCATCTTTTTGGACCCTCAATGCTAATTCTTTTCCGCACTGCTATAAATCCCCCTGGAAAGCAGCCGATCTGATTCATCTAAGAATTGTGCAGAATGTCGCGTTGTTTCTTCGTTTTGGAGCAGTACAGACTTATACGCCTCTGTCACCTGCTGAAGCTGCCTATTTAGTGCATTCAATTTATTGATAAAATCAAGAACATTATTCTCTCCAATAGTGGATGGAAGGGATGGCTGGAGCCCGTTTGCGGAGGATTGAAGTTTAGATAGTGCCCGTTCTATTTCGTTTATTCTTAGCTTAATCTCAGTATCCATTCTCATGCCTCCTCATTATTGCTTCGACCTCTCTGCAGCAAGCTGTGCTTCCAGGGAAGCGATTGTTTGTTTAATAGAATCGATTTCCTGCTGGATCTGCTGCTGCTTTCGACTAATGGCTGAAAATACCTCAAGAAACTGATCTGACTCAATGTCAATGTAACTTTTAAGCATTTGTTCAAACCGGATATCCTCAAATTCATCTGCCAGCTTTCCCTGCCAGGTAAAAGGGGAAAGATCCGGCTTTGTGACGGTTTGCCGATAGTGGTTAAACTCCTGATGTTTTCCTTGGAGTTCTCTCTCACAGGCCAGCAGTCTCTGCAGATCATTTTGTTTCTTCGTCAATAAACTGTAGTAATATCCTAAAGACATGAGTATACACCTCTAAATACTGCCATTTTCATATTATTAAACTGGAAAAATAGAATCTATCTTACTATATCACAGGGAAATTTTGTAATGATGGTATATTTTACTTATTTTCGTCATTTTGTCGATGGGTAATTATTGCTGTTTTATATAAAGGTGTAAAAATAATACAAATCATTATAAAATTACTCTAAATTTTAGTGTAAAGTATAGATTATGGAAAATTCTGGTGATGGGCTCCGTCTACATCACGTGCAATGTTTCTTATCTGCTCCTCTAAGGAGTGCAGACTGAATTGAAGCTCCTTCAATCCGTCATGCAGTTCCTTTGCATCTAATACCTTCAGAAGGTCTCTATTCAGTTGTCGAATGGCAGGAGGAGATTTATACTGAACATCACCTCGCTTGAGGAGTCCTTTCAGGGAGAGGGAGCGGCGGCTATTCGGGCTTTTTTCGAAGAATGTCATTCTCCGTTTCTCCTATTTTTTGAAGGTTTTCTTGCAGACTATCAAAATACTTTAAAGAGAATGGCTTCTTCCCTTCAGATGCTCGAGCCGGCAGGCAATGGATTCATCCGTCAGAGCTTTTTGGATGGAGAAGCGGCACAGGGTCTGGTAAAAACAGAATCTATAACCACTAGCTTAACAGAAGAGACTAATACGGTGATGCAGAAAGTTTCTGATATTGTCAGTCTCCCTCACCTGCGGGATGGGGAGTTTTCGGCACATGTAAGGAGAGCGGAACTTCACCGGAGAAATACGGTTGATGAACTTATAACCTTTGAGAGCCAGCAAACACAGGCACTTGATCCAATTGAGCAGGATCTATATCTGATGCAGACATACATCAATGAATTTTCCAGCCTCTTTCAGAGTCGGCAGTGAGAATCAGGGCGGAAAGTTTCATCTATACGAAGACGGCCGGATTATCAGGGAATTCTATGGAGAAAAAGGAACAGGCTATGAATTCGTCGATTCCGTTCCAGAAGACCGAGTGGGAGGAATTCGAGAACTGGACTCCATAGCTGACGGAACCCCGCTTGAGATACTCGAATACCTGTCGCTCGTGGCAGTTGTCCGAAAGCAAGGAACCAAGGTCATACGGAAAAGCATCAAGAAGGGTGACTTTGATGCACTTGTAAGGATATTGAAAGAGGAAAAGGGCCATGTGGTCTTGCCGGGGAAGAAGGCTGGTAAGGGTACGGATGAAATAGATAGGGTATTAACAAAAAATGGAGGATTTAGGGATGCAAAGAGAAGGGCGGGAATACCTAACTCTATTCAGCACAAGAAACCTGTCGATGTTTATGATGGAACAACTGAAAATAGAAGAGTATATGAATTTGAAGTAGATGGTAAGAAAAAATATATCATAGAGCACCGAGAGGATAAATTCGGGAGAGGTCCTCACTTTCATGGTGCTGACGATTTGAAAGGAAGCCCATTGGAAAAAGGAAGATATAATCAGTACCCTGTATATTCCCCGGAAGATTTTGTTGGTTATAAAAAGAAAGGTCGACCATGGAAAGGTGATTAATTTGGGTGACGAAAGAAAAACAAAAATGAAGCTGTTAAAAAGACAAAGTAGAAGAAGGAATTTGGTAAAAGAAATAAACTTCATGAATCTTACAGAGGAACCTTTTTTAGATATTGAAGATAATGATTTATTTTGTAAGAATGTGTTTTCGCTACTTAACACAAAGGAAAATAAGATTCAATTGCAAGGAGAAAACTATAAAGAACATATTCAAAAATCAATACAATTGTTAAATGATACTGTTGATAATATCGAAGTAATACCCAAACAAGGAAGACTATTAGTTTTTAGAGAAAATGAAATAGAAGCATTGTTGGTTAATGTTACTGAAGTATTTAGTCACTTAAATGAAATTATTGAGTTAACAAATTTTTCAGTTGGATATGGAGATTTTATTCTAGTGGCGGAAGATTTTAATTTTGGTTTGTGCATTGAACGAACGGAATATTTTTATGAGTTAAGTGTTTGGGGACTATCATAAGGAAAAACATGAGAACCTTGAATGGCTTAATGCCTTTCAAGGTTTTTCATTTAACATATCCCTAACATTCCCCCGCCAAATGTAGTGCATTTGCCCAAGCCAAACCCATTTCCACGCATATACAATAATGTAGGCATATACAGAGGAAATGGAGGTATGAATGAATGTACCCTTACAGAGGCCCTTATCAGCCGCAGAATCAGCGGTTTATTGGATTCTTTGGCCTGCCTTTTTTAGGCGGGTTAGCAGGAGGTTTATTGGGCACTGCTTTATTCTATCCGCGTCCATATTATGGGTATCCTCCACCGCCGCCGCCTTTTTACCCGCGTCCTTGTTGTGGACCTGGATTTGGATATCCTTATTAATAGCTGTCTGGGGGGCTTTAGAAAAAGCTTCCCTTTTTTGATGCCAATAAGCGCTTGAGGCATATCGCAGAGAAACAGCAAAAATCTACCCAGCTTAAATAAAAGCAGGAAATTTTTCATTGCACAAAAGTCCTTTTGGGTTTGAGTAGAGAAGATAAAGGTTAAATATGAATATTATGGAATTATAGTGGGATAACTAATTTATCTGTTTTTGCATGACCAGACTGCTTATGTTATCCTGAAACACGTATCTGTGGACAGGGTATTCCATAATTTAACATTTATGTATAGGAGGTGCTGGAAAAGTTGATCGAATTTAAAGAAGTGAATAAAGTCTTTCAGGATGGGTTTCATGCTCTAAAGGATATTACCTTTAAAGTGGAAGAAGGAGAGCTGCTGGTTTTGATTGGTCCCAGCGGATCTGGAAAGACCACAACCATGAGGATGATCAACCGACTGATTGAGCCGACAAAAGGGACAATTACAATAGAAGGAAAAGATATTTCAAAAGAGGATCCAGTCAAGCTTCGCCGGACGATCGGTTATGTGATTCAGCAAATCGGGCTGCTTCCGCATATGACGATTAAAGAAAATGTATCGCTTGTTCCTAGGCTGATGAAATGGAGGAAGGAAAAATACATAGATAAAGTGGACGAGCTGATGCATATGGTAGGATTGGATCCGGAAGTCTTTGGTGAAAGATACCCCTCAGAGCTGAGCGGCGGGCAGCAGCAGAGGATCGGTGTTATCCGGGCGCTGGCAGCTGAGCCGAAGATCATCTTAATGGATGAACCGTTCAGTGCGCTGGATCCAATCAGCCGGGAGCAGCTGCAGGATGAGTTAGTCCGCCTTCAGCGGGATATTCAGAAAACGATTGTATTTGTAACCCATGACATGGATGAGGCGCTTAAAATCGCTGACCGCATCTGTATTATGAAGGATGGAGAGGTGGTCCAGCTGGATACGCCGGAAAACATTATCCGCAGGCCTGCTAATGAGTTTGTCCGAAGCTTTATTGGTGAAGACCGGCTTCAGGAAAGCGACAATATTTCATTCCCTGAACTGACCAAATTAATGGTTCCTGCTGTAACAGCAGGTGAAAACCGCAGGCTGGCTGAATCCTTGAAGCTGATGCGAAGCAAGCGGGTTAACAGTCTTGTGGTTGTGGATAATGAAGATCTTTTTCAGGGGATTGCAACCGTCTGGGACGTTCAGAAAAATTACAAAGATGAAGGCCTAAGACTTAAGGATATTATGGATTCAAGCGTTGTGACACTTCAGCAAGATGATCCGGCAGAAAAAGCCTTTCAGCTTGTGAACGAATCTGTTTACGGATTTGTTCCGGTCATGGGCGAACACAGAAAACTTATGGGCATTGTGACCCGATCAAGTCTCGTAGAATATATGGTCGACGAGATCGTCGAATAATCAGGATAGGGGGTGTAGACAATTCTTAACTTGATCAGCAGTACGGCTGACGTTTTTGTAAACCGCTGGCCTACAATATGGAACTTAATTTTAGAGCATATGTATCTTTCGCTTATTTCGATTGCCATTGCAATTTTAATATCTGTTCCTTTGGGCATTTATTTAACCAGGCATCGGAAAATTGCCGATTCTATTATTGGGATTGCAGGTGTATTTCAGACGATTCCGAGTCTCGCACTTCTGGTATTTTTAGTCCCATTCATCGGAACAGGACAAGCTCCTGCCATTATTGCATTAACCGTATATGGCTTATTGCCCATTCTTCGAAATACCTATTTAGGCATTACTGGTGTTGAAAAGTCTGCCATTAACGCCGGGGTCGGAATGGGAATGACAAATCGCCAGGTGCTTTGGATGGTGGAGCTGCCATTGTCTCTTAGCGTCATCATGGGCGGGATTCGAACGGCGACCGTTTTAATTATTGGCGTTGCTACGATAGCAGGCCTCATTGGTGCTGGCGGCCTGGGAGATTTAATTTTCCGCGGACTGCAGACTTATAATACGGGCCTCATTTTGGCAGGTGCGATTCCATCTGCGCTGTTAGCGATTATTTTTGACTATTTGCTGAAGCTTTTGGAGACAGATGTGACTCCTCAAGGACTTAAGCAAGGGCAGAAAACCAATCCGGCTGTGAGCCGCTGGAGAAAATGGGTGGTGACCGCATTAATATTAATCCTTCCTATCTCAGCTTTTGCTGCGCAGCTGGGAGAGTCATCCGGCGGAAAGGATACCATCACCATTACCGGCAAAAACTTCACAGAGCAGGAAATCATGGTTTATATAATGGGCCATCTGATAGAAGAGCATACAGATTTAAATGTGAAATATGAATCCTTCCTGGGTGGTACCGCACCTGCATTTGAAGGGGTTAATAACGGAAATTATGATTTGTATATGGAATATACGGGGACAGCCTTGCTGAGTATTTTAAAAGAAGAAATGATCAGTGATCCTGATAAGGTGTATGAGCTTGTAAAAGAGCGCTTTAAGGAAGAATATGATATGGTCTGGCTTGAACCTTTTGGATTTAATAACACCTATACTCTTACTATTCGAAAAGAAGATGCTGAAAACTGGGGTGTTAAAACAATATCAGATTTAGGCAAGAAATCATCAGAGCTGGCATTTGGTTCTGAGCCTGAATTTCTGGAGCGTCCCGATGGCTATCCGGGCCTTGTGGATACTTACGGATTTGAATTTAGTGAAACACAGGCCATGGACTCTGGCATTATGTACAGTGCCATCAAGAATGGAGAAGTGGATGCCATTGACGCTTTTTCCACTGATGGCCGCATCCCGGCATTCAATCTGCAGGTTCTTGAAGATGATAAAAATTTCTTCCCGCCGTATTACGCGACCCCTGTTATCAGGGCTGATACGCTGAAGGAGCATCCCGAAATTGAAAAGGCTTTGAGCATGCTTGCAGGTAAAATTGATAATGAAAAAATGCAGGAACTTAATGCAAGAGTTGATATTGATAAAGAGCAATATGAAGATGTGGCGGTTGATTTCCTGAAAGAAGAGGGATTAATTGACTGATGCCGTTAGGACTGCGATCTTTCGCAGTCCTTTTTGATGTGAAGAAAGTCTTAACAACTAAGGAAAATGTAGGATAAAATTATTCAGAATATTAATTCTTTTAGCAGATTTACATCCCTCTGTTGAAAAGGCATGATTAAAATAGTTCGTATAACGAATTAATAGATTAGGTGGAGGCTAAAAAATGAAGAAAAAGTCATTATGGAAAGTTCTTAGTTCAGCAGCACTGGCAGCATCGATTCTCGCGCCTCAAGTTAGCTTTGCGGAAGGAGCAAAGCCTGTGACAGAAGAAAATGTATCAATTAAAGGATTTGTAGATTATGAAGAATTAAAGAAAAAGCTGAGCCAGCTTGAAAAGTCATCCAATGGCCAGGTCCAGGTTGAGTCAGCGGGAAAAACAAATCAGGGGAGAGATATCTTTACAGCACGAGTAGGCCATGGAGATAAAGTAGTTCTTGTACAGAGTGAAATTCATGGCAATGAGAAGACTGGTACTGTCGCATTGTTAAATATTCTTCAGCAGCTAGGTTCAAGTCAATCAGCAGAAGCGAAAAAAATCAGGGAAGAACTAACGATTGTAGCGATTCCAATGATGAATGCCGATGGTTCTGAATTGGACAGGCGCGGCAATGTTATGAACTGGGAAGAGGTTCAGGAACAGTTTCCTCAATTACATAATGCACAGCCAACCTGGAATTATTACACACGCAGCCTTCAGGGGGACGACTATTCTCAAACACCAGGCTTCGATGTAAACCGTGACTTTAACCCTGACTTAAACTATGTTCCAAGGGCGGAAGACTTCCCGGGCAATTCAAGCACTCCAGGCTGGTATATCACACCTGAATCGCAAACAGTCAGGGATGTATATAAAGGCCTGCAGGAGGAGTTTGGGAAGGTAGAAGTCTTTTTAGATCTGCATCACCAGGGCTTTTATAAAATTGAAGGAACGGATGAAGATGTAACCATGTCGATTTCAGCAGACTTTGTTCCGGATCCAAGCTCTCCTGAAGGGTCGAAGTATAGCCAATATGCAGAGAATTACCGCTTTGACTTCTCACGCCAGCTAAACGTAGCCCTTTATGATGCCCTTCAGCAAAAGGGAAATTCAGTGTTTACCAATATTTCGTTATATGATCAGGACTTAGACTTGCCTGGAACTGCCTTGGGCTCCTTTGCTCTGAACGGGAGCGGGGTTGTCCTATTTGAAGTGAAAGGGCAGACACAGAACTATGGCCAAAAGATGAAAGGGCAGCTCGTTAAGACAGTAGAAACAGGTGTTATGGGAATCATTCATGGTGTTGCAGATGGCAGTGTTTATGATTTGAATCCGGAAGAATATAATGAAATCCCTAATAGGGTGCCAATTCGTTAATAGAAAAGCAGAGGCTGGTTCCAATTGGAACCAGCCTTGTTTTTGTTACGGATGACAAATTATCTGACAAAAGGTGGATTAGCTATTGTTACAAATGTATTAACCGTGTTAATATCAAAATATTAAAAAAATTATAAAATTGATATCTTGGGGGTATTTCTATGAAAAAGATGTTGGCCATCCTGGCAAGCAGTGCATTGCTCATGCTTGCTGCCTGCGGTTCAGGAAATGAGGAAACCAGCGGGGAAGCGTCAGAAAAGAAGACCGTTAAAATCGGCATCACGCAAATTGTGGAGCATCCTTCATTGGATTCAGCGAGAGAAGGGTTTATAGCTGCACTGAAAGATGCTGGATATGAAGAAGGTAAAAATCTTAAAATAGACTTTCAAAATGCTCAGGGAGATATGAACAATAATATGTCCATCGCCCAGAATCTTGTCTCGGACAAGAATGATTTAATCCTGGCGATTGCTACAGCAAGTGCCCAATCAGTTGTGCAATCTACGAAGGATATACCAATCCTTTTTACAGCAATCACTGATCCTGTTGGAGCTGAGCTTGTGGAAAGCATGGAAAAGCCGGGCGGGAATGCAACAGGTACCTCTGATACACATCCTGACGCCATCAAAAACACAATTGACTCTATCAAAACATTTGTACCTGATGCCAAGAAGGTTGGCATCATCTACAATGACGGAGAACCAAACTCAGTAGTAAATGTTAAGCATGCAAAAGAAGCCATCGAGGCAGCGGGCCTGGAAGCAGTTGAAACAACGATTTCAACAAGCTCCGAGGTAAAACAGGCTGCTGAATCTTTAGTGGGCCGTGCTGATGTATTTTACATCCCTAAGGACAATACTGTAGTATCTGCCCTTGAATCGGTGCTGAACGTAGCCAATGAAAAAGACATTCCGGCTTTTGTTGGAGAAAGTGATTCGGTTAAGCGGGGCGGATTTGCTTCCTATGGTTTTGAGTATCATGATCTTGGATACTCCACAGGCCAAATGGCTGTAGACATTCTTGAAGGCAAAGAGCCGAGTGAGATTCCTGTCGGCTATCCGGAAAGTCTGGAACTTGTGATTAACAAGAAAGCAGCTGAGGAACAGGGAATCACTCTGACAGAGGACATGCTGAAGGATGTTAAGGTAGTTGGGGAATAAATAGGTTGGGAAAGATACAGCGATTCAGCTGTATCTTTTTTTTGCTTTATGAAACGGAAAATTTTCAAGGAAAATGATTCAAAAGAACTATTAAAGGTATAAGAATAATACCAGGAAAAAAAAGGGCTCAACAAAGTGAAAATTAAATAAGAACAATAGGGTAATTTTACCCATAAAATACAATTGGGGGTTTATAGATTAATAGGAATAAAACCACAGACATAATTCGACATGACCCTATGAGTGATTTGACGAGTTTTAACTGCCATGATAGTAATAAAAAGGTAGAAAATTTGAATTTAGAGATCAGGCAAATAACAATAAATAGAAAAAGCATATGAAGAAAATACCAACTTATGTTTAAACATAATAAAAGTGGGTATTAGTGGGTATAAATAACTGTTTTGTTATTTTTTACAAGCAAGTAATTGACCTTTTTATTGTGTATTTTTACAATAATAGTAACCTATAGAAAAGGAGAGATTTGAATGTCAGGAGTTATTCGCGTTACACCAGCAGAATTAGTAGGCATGTCTAACCGTTATAATGGAGAAAGCAGCCAGGTTGGGGATCAGATTGTCCGTTTGGATAATATGATTCGTGAACTGGAAGGTGCATGGGAAGGGGAAGCAAGCAGAGCGTTTGCTGAACAATACCAATCTTTAAGACCTTCATTTGTTCAAATGCAGCAATTATTAGAGGATATTTCTGTTCAGCTTAATAATACTGCAAGAGCTCTTGAAGATGCTGATAACCAGATCGCTGGCCAAATCCGCGGTTAATTTTATCTGAATCAATAAGTGGAGAAGGAGCGCTGCATTCACAAGATGGAAGGCGCTCTTTTTTTGGTATTAAACAGCCCATTTTCACGTTGGCAATTTGTCTGGCTCCAGCGCCTGCCCTCGAGGTTTAGGGGGGGTTCGAGGCGCTTGAGCTTTTCCAGTGAGGTGTTAAAAATGTACATAGAATTAACAATTGATTTAAAAAACTATGAAGTTGAACCTTTTGATCTCCGTCTATCTAACTATCACTCTGTTAAAAAAGTAGTTGATATTGTTTGGCAAGCTAAGTCTATTCCTCAGCCTCCCCGTGAAGGATATTGGGTCAGAATTCCCAACAAGCAAATGATTTTGTCAGGAAACGATAAGCTGGCAGAAAAGGGGATTACCACTGGGGACCGTTTCGAAATTTTATAAAGGGAGTATTTAAAAATGTCAGTAAAGAGTCAAACCTACCTTGAAGAGCAGCTTGAAGCGGTTGTCGAAACAGATCACCAATCCCTTACTATTCTTTTTCAAAGAGAAAAAATTAAAGCTGATGCTGCCGAGGAATTGGAATTGCTTCAGGCAATGGAATCAGCTATAAAAAGGGATATTCATTTAACAGAGGATGAACTGCGCCTCGTCCTGCAAATTCCCTCAAATTATCTAACCTTCTCCAAATTAAAAAAGAAAGACTTGAGAAGCAGATGGATTTTTTCTTCGCAGCTTCTAAAGCTTGTGAAAAGCCATCCGTACTCCAGGCTGCATCCTGTCGTTTGCCCTGAAAATATTGTAGCGGATGAAAGTCTGTCACCGCATTTACTTCATTATGGTGTAAGTGAAAGCCTGCCGCCTTATGAAACCAATCAGGAAAAACTCTGGATGGAATTGAAAGCGACCATCGCAGCTGCAGTTGATGGAAATCGCAGCTTCCGGGATTACCTTAGCCTTTATGAAACCATTGAATTATCACCTGCAGCGCGTGATGTCATCAAGGCCAAGGATGAAAGTGAATTATCAGAAGTCATCCGGACTAATATTGAAATGCTTGAAAAGAAAGATAAGGAATATGTTAAGGTTCCGCAGAAAAAATGGAAAGCAACCAGATTTTCTGCTTGGGGACTTCTGATTGCCTTATTGCCTTTTCTTGCTTTCAGTTTATATTCCCTTATCTTTACCCAGCCTAAACAGGCAGCATTTATTAACAGCCAGGAACACTTCTTAAAAAGCCAATATAGTGAAGTCGTATCTGAATTATCCAATTATGATATTGACCAGATGCCGCGAGTTGTCCAATACGAACTTGCACAGTCTTACATAATAAATGAAGCATTAACAGAAGACCAGAAAGAGAATGTTCAAAATACCATCACGCTGCAGACAGATCCTCTTTATTATCATTATTGGATCCATATTGGAAGGGGAGATGCCAAGGAAGCTCTCGATATCTCCCGGGATCTTGAAGATAGAGACTTAATTCTATTCGCTTTGCTGAAATACCGTGAAGTTGTCAAAGCAGATGATAAGCTTGAATCCGAAGAAAAACAGCAGAAAATCGATGAAATTCAAGCCGAGATTGACGAGTACTTAGAGGAACAGAAAGCTCAGGAGGAAGAAGAGCGGAGTAATAGCGGAGATAATGAGCAGGCTGTAGAACAAGAGCCTGAAAAAGAGGCTGAAAAAGAGACAAAACCTGCTGATGAAAAGGCAGCTGAGACCTCTGCTGAAAAGCCTGACGAGAAGAAGGAAGAGGCCGAAAAGAAAAAACCTAACTAAGATAGACAGGAGGTGGGAGAGATGGAACAGTTATGGTTGTTTTACAGCGATTACTGCCAGCAGCTGTCTATGCCTATTGAAGAAAAAGGCAGGATCACTATTGGTGCTGAGCTTGAACAGCTGGTAACAATAAGGGATTTTCCTTTCACTAAAGGAATTATTTCAATAGAAAAGCACGACAGCTTCTATGAAGTCAGGCAGAATGAGCTGGTTCTCGGAAGGCTGAACGATGGAGAGCCTTTTCAGATAAATGATGAGGGAAAAATCCTTACGATAATAGGAACCTCTGAAGCTCTTAAAAGCCAGACCTACTATACCGGCTATCAAAGAGAAATAGAGATCTCCTCTGATAACCCGGATGCAGCCATTTATAAAAAGCATGGCATTTTAATGGCTGCCAGCCATTCTTTTGATCTGATAAAAACAAAAAAAGGATGGATGGCAGAGCCGCATTCAGGACAGCTTTATATAAATGGAAAACGAGTTGAAGAGAGGGTATTCCTTGAAATGGGGGATGTGCTGTTCTTTCCCTTTATGTCCATTCGAATTAAAGAAGAGGATCTTTTCCAGATTGATAGCTTTGAACGATATGAATCAAAGCTTCCAATTACCATTAGGCCGCAATCAGAGATGGCAAAGAAATATCCTCTCTATCGAAGAACACCAAGAATGATTTATGAAATGCCTGATGAGAATGTCTCCCTTTCCTTTCCATCACAGGAGCCGGATGATTCAGGCAGGGGATTGTGGCTGATTATCATGCCGCCGCTGATTATGCTGGTTGTAATGGGTATTGTGGCTTTAATTCAGCCAAGAGGAATTTTTATTATTATTTCTATGGTCATGTTCATGACCACTTTAGTGACCTCAACTGTCCAGTACTTTAAGGATAAAAGCAATCAAAAGAAGCGGAAAGAGCGCAGATATCGGGTATATACAGCCTATCTGGAAGAAAAGCGAAAAGAGCTGCAGGCATTGTCTGACAAGCAGAAGCATGTTCTGGAATTCCACTTTCCCTCTTTTGAGAAAATGAAATATCTTACGGGCCATATATCCGACCGCATTTGGGAGCGGCCCCTGCAGAGCTTTGATTTCCTTCAATTCAGGCTGGGTACAGGAAATGTTCCTGCAAGCTATGAGGTCAAGGTCAGCTCAGGAGATTTGGCAAACCGTGAAATCGATGACCTGCTTGAACAATCACGCCAAATGGAAAAAGTGTATAAAGAAGTTAGAAATGTACCTGTAGTAGCTGATCTGGCCAAGGGGCCAATCGGGCTGATCGGAAAAGAGCAGGTTGTTAAAAATGAGATACACAAGATTATTGGGCAGCTGGCCTTTTTTCATAGCTACCATGATGTGCGGTTCGTATTTATTTTTAACGAAAAAGAATATAAGAAATGGGAATGGCTCAAATGGCTTCCGCATTTTCAGATGCCGCATGCACATGCAAAAGGGATGATTTATAACGAACAAACGAGGGATCAGCTCCTATCCTCCCTTTATGAAATTCTGCGTGAAAGGGATTTAGTTGAAGATAAAGAGAAACAGGTGTATGCTCCTCATCTCGTGTTCATTATAGCCAATCACCAGTTAATTGCTGATCACGTCATTCTGGAATATTTGGAGGGGGACCATTCCAATATAGGAATCTCTGTTATTTTTGCAGCAGACTCAAAGGAAAACCTTCATGATAATATTCAAACCCTAGTCAGATATATTAATCAGGAAGAAGGAGACATTCTGATTCAGGATAAAAAAGCAGTCAGCATCCCATTTAGGCTAGATGCTCATCAGAAGAAGGGGAATGAGGAATTTTCCCGCATGTTAAGAACGCTGGATCACCAGGTTGGCATGACCAATTCCATTCCTAATAGCGTTTCTTTCCTGGAAATGATGAAGGTAAAAGAAGTAGGAAAACTTCCGATTAAAGAGAACTGGCTTACAAAAGAGTCTTCCAAATCACTGGCAGTTCCAATTGGATTAAAAGGAAAGGAAGACCTGTCACTCTTGAATCTCCATGAAAAGGCGCATGGACCGCACGGATTGCTGGCTGGTACCACGGGATCAGGTAAGAGTGAATTTCTGCAGACGTATATTCTTTCGCTTGCTGTTCACTTCCACCCCCATGAGGTCGCGTTCCTGCTGATTGACTACAAAGGCGGGGGAATGGCCCAGCCGTTTAAAAACATGCCGCATCTTTTAGGCACCATTACGAATATTGAAGGCAGCAAGAACTTCAGTTCAAGGGCGCTTGCCTCCATCAAAAGTGAACTGAAAAGGCGGCAAAGGCTCTTTGATCAATATCAGGTAAATCATATCAATGATTACACCGACCTTTATAAAAGCAGTATGGCAAAGGAGCCGCTTCCGCATCTGTTTTTGATTTCCGATGAGTTTGCGGAGCTTAAGAGTGAAGAGCCGGAATTCATCAGAGAGCTGGTCAGTGCCGCGCGCATCGGGCGAAGCCTGGGAGTCCATTTAATTCTGGCAACCCAAAAGCCGGGCGGTGTCATTGACGAACAGATCTGGAGTAATGCCCGTTTCCGGGTAGCCCTAAAAGTTCAGGATACAGATGACAGCCGGGAGATCATTAAAAACGGCGATGCAGCTGCAATTACCGTAACCGGACGCGGCTATCTGCAGGTCGGCAATAATGAAGTCTATGAGCTGTTCCAGTCTGCCTGGAGCGGGGCGCCTTATTTGGATGACTCCTCTGAGACAGAGGATGAGATTGCAATTGTAACCGATTTGGGGCTTGTGCCATTATCGGATGTGAATTCACGCCAAGGGAAGAAAAAAGGCGGAAAAACAGAAATCGAAGCTGTTGTGGAAGAAATTGAAGCAGCACAATCCGCTATGGGCATTAAGAAACTTAGAAGTCCGTGGCTGCCTCCTCTTGAAGAGCGCTTAAGCAGGAAGCTTTATCGCGCTGAGGAGAATAATGAAATTCATTTGGCAATGGTGGATGAGCCTGAGAAGCAGAGTCAGTATCCATTAAGCTATCAGATCGTTGAGGATGGAAATGTAGGGGTATTCGGCTCATCCGGCTATGGAAAATCGCATACGATTATGTCCATGCTTCTCAGTATTGCTGAAAAGCTGTCTCCTGAAGAAGCACATTATTATATCTTTGATTTTGGCAATGGGTCCCTGCTTCCGCTAAGGCAGCTGCCGCATACGGCCGATTTCTTCCTGATGGATGAAGAGCGCAAAATTGAAAAGTTCATGAATCTGATCAAGGATGAAATTGCCCGAAGAAAGCTATTATTCCAGCAGCAGGAAGTCAGCGGAATTAAGATGTACAATTCGATGAGCAGTGAAAAGCTGCCGCTCGTCTATATCACCTTTGATAACTTCGATTTAGTTAAAGAAGAAATGCAGGAGCTTGAAACGCAAATTAATCAGATTGCCAGGGATGGACAGTCACTTGGCATCTATATGATTTTCGCAGCGACACGGATTAATTCGATCAGACAGTCACTTATGAACAACCTCAAAACGAAGATTGTCCATTATTTGATGGACAGCAGCGAGGCATACTCTGTACTGGGAAGAGTTCCGTTCGCACCTGAACCTGTACCGGGAAGAGCCATTATTAAGATGGAAGAGGCATATTTTTCACAGGTATTCCTGCCGGCGGATGGTAAAGACGATTTCGAAATCATGGAATCCATCCGGTGCGATATTCAGGAATTAAATGAGAAATACAAAGGCTGCATTCAGCCTGAAGAGGTGCCGATGCTTCCGGCAGAGCTTAGTACGATTAACTTTACCCGTTACATTTCTGGAGAGACTCAGCCGGGGCTTGTCCCAGTTGGCCTTGATGAAGAATCGGTCAAACCTGTCTATGCAAACTTTAATAAAACGAGGCATTGTATTATCCTTGGTCAGGCTCAAAAAGGAAAAACTAATGTTCTTAAGCTCATGATCAATCAAATGCTGGCTCAGGGTGCTGAATCTATTGGTATTTTCGATTCCTTTGACAGAGCATTATCATCTTATGCAAGTGAAGAAAACTCAGTTTATATCGAGACAAAGGAACAGATAAGCGATTGGGCAGCAAAGGCGGAAGAACTGTTATCTCTAAGGGAAAAGGAATATCTTAATGCAATCCAGCATGGCAAGACAGATATAGCGTTTTCGCCAATCGTGCTGGCTGTGGATGGATACTCCCGTTTTGCACAGACCTTGGATAACAGCCTGCAGGAAAGATTCGCGAGACTGATGAAGAATGGAAGTCATCTTGGCTTTAGTGTCATCGTCACAGGCAGCAATAATGAACTGACGAAAGGGTACGATTCCTTAACGGCAGAAATCAAACAGATCCGCCAGGCGGTCGTTCTGATGAAAAAATCAGAGCAAACGCTCTTTACCCTTCCATACGACCGGAAAGAGGCAGAGATTCAGCCGGGGTATGGTTATTACGTAATAAACGGAAAGGAATTAAAAATTCAGATTCCTTTATGCGCCACCGAAAGGAAGGTCTTAGCATGACAGCCAAAACAAAATACATCTTGAAAATGGTTTTGGTGATGCTTCTGATTATCGCCGCGCCAGCCATCTTTTTTGGCTCCATCGGCGATAATCCTCTGCTAGTCAGGGAGAATGCCACAAGAACCATAGCTGTTGTAAATGAAGATACAGGGACTGACAAGGAAGATAAATCTCTTGATTTTGGTAAGGAAATTACTTCGATCCTCTCCAGCAGTTCACAATATGAGTGGACTGTCATTGGCAGGAGTGCTGCAGAAAATGGCTTGAGAAATACCAAATACGATGCAGTTGTTTATATACCTTCCAATTTTTCAAAGAATATCATGTCCTATGAAAGCAAGCAGCCTGAAAAAGCAAATTTTGAATATACCGTCCAGAATCAGCTGAACTCACTCAACCGGGAAAAGGTTCTGCGCGAAATCCAGACAGCCACCAACCGAGTGAATGGGAAGATTTCAACCTTGTACTGGACCTATGTTTCACAGGACCTTGAAAATGTAAAATCCCAATTTGATACTATTTTACAAAAAGAAATAGACTTCCAGAATGCGATGCTTGCTTTCTATAAGCCAAGCTCCAAGAACCTGGCAGCGGAAATTGAACAGCAGCGCAATATGCTGGAGAGCATTCAATCTACAGTGAAGACTACTGCAGAAAGCACTGAGGAGGGAGAAAACAACCTCCGCCAATTTGAAGAGAACCTTGGCTCATTCATACAATTTGTAGATCAGTATAAAGAATACCAGGATAACCAGCAGAATATCCTTCAAAAAATGCAGGATGAAAATGTAGTCGATCTTCAAGCTGTTGCTGGACAAAAAATGCCGGCTCGTATGGATGCTCTTAGTGGAGATTTGACTGAGGGAAAACAGGAATTGGATAGTGGAATTGCGAGTGTGGAAAAGCAGCTTGAAAAGAATAATGAAGAGTTTAATATTCTATCGGATATCCGTAGCGAACAAGTTGGACGGCAAATAAATGCCTTGAAAACGTATTTCCAAGATCAAGAACTAGCTTCCTTCGAAAAAACAGCTAAAAAAATAGGCTCGTTGAAAAGTGAATTAATCGATGGACAACAACCAGGAAATCCTGGTGCAGGTACAGGGGTGGCATCTAACAAGAAAAACGGCGGAGCCCAACTTAATTCCATTATAGAAGCCAGTTTAGAATCACCAGCTTTACCTGGTATGGAAGAGGAAAGAAATGAGATTTTAAGTGTTGAACAAGAGCTTGCTAATTTGAAATCATCTTTAGAGACAATTGAAGGTACCAAGCCCGAACAGGTTGTTTCTGCCTTGACTGCCTTACCTGCTTTATCCCAGCGCTTAATGGCTGTTGAGCAAAAACTGGCAGCGAAGGAGTCTGGAGAAAACCCGCTGCAGGAATTGGTTGAGAAGCTTGAAGCAGAAAACGCCAAATTATTTGAGGAGCTTAACAGCCTTGATGCAGCATACAAAAGTTTAGAGGAAGAAAAGAATAGCCTCTTAGATCAACTTGGAGCTTCAATGAGCTTCTCTTCAATGATTAACCTTATAGAGGAGAAAGAACAGCAAATCATAGAGCTCGGGTTTAACTTAGATGCTTTTAATAATGAAATTACGAATACTAAACCTGTAAAAATGATGGAATATTACGCTTCACTAATACAGTATGAAGATTTAATAAAAAATTCATACAGTCAAAATCCAGATAAGCTGGAAGAGCTTGTACAGAAGTTAAACTCTATAGTAGCTGTAGATAAGAAAGAGGAAAAAGCTAAGGAAGACCTGAATACAGCATTGCTATCATCTCAGCAAAAGCTGACAGACCTCGAAGGTCAGTATACGGTATTCTTCACAGAATACAATAAGAAAATTAAGGAACAGCAAGAAGCTATAGACACAGATTTGTCCGCTTTGCAGGAAAATGCAAATGAAGTTAGGGAGCAAATTCAAACATCCTCAACGAATACACCAGTTCCTGTTGATAGCATTGATGGAACTTCTGTCATGGCCAAACAGGAAGGAATCAGCCAAAGAATGCTGATGATTAATGATCTTATTGGGTCCATCGGAGAAAACCAGAGCAACATTGTGTCCTACACAAACGAGCTTGAGCAAAAGGTGCAAGGCGTCCAGCAGGATGCGGATACACTGAATTCCAAGTGGGGCTCAAACGTGGAGACGACCCAGATGTTCCGGGATGATATTTACAATCTGCTTGGCAACACTTATGTAAATGGCCAAAAGAATGGCCCGGTATACGAGCAATTATCCAGTCCGCTTCAAATCAGCGGAGAAACAGCAGCAAAGAAAGAGGAAAGCAAGCTGCCGCCGGTTGTCATATTGGCCATTGTCCTGCTCAGCAGCTTAATGATCGGATACTTCAGCCATTATTTCAAAAATGCGCCGATGCTTGTCCATGCTTCCATGTTTGTGCTGCTGAATCTGATTGTTGGTCTTATTATCAGCATATTCGGTCTCAATATTTACTCGATGGAACAGGATCGGGCGATTGAATGGACGATTTTCACCATATTGCTGCTGACGGCAGCCTCAGCCATTGTGCTGGCTGGGTTCAAGATCGGTAACCTGGCAGGATGGATATTGAGCGTAGGGCTTATCGCCTTCTTCATAAGTCCATTCCTTGCTCTTACAGCACCGAATATTAACTATGAAGATCCAATGTCCAAGGTATATATGTCCATTCAGTATGACTCACAAACCCTGTTTATTCCGGCTATCCTCGTACTGCTTGGCATTATCGCCTTGCTTGCCATCATTCCATTTGCAGTCCGGTCTATAAAGGACCTGCGTACAAAGAGGGATGAGGACCAGGCTTATGAAGCTTAAAAAACACCTTAAAGTACTGGTGCTGATCCCGGCGCTTTGGCTGATAGCTGGCCAAAACGCCGGGGCGACCCCTGACTTTAATAACGTAACTCCGAATACCTATGAAAAAAAGGAATTCAAAGAGAACACTGATTACCTGCATGAAAAATCACTTTATGAAAACAAGAAGCAGATCCCTGAAGAACAAAAGGATCTTACTTTTACCAAAAAGAACCTTGATCCTTTGAAGGAAGTGAAGGAGAAGCTTTTCGACGGCGGTGAAACTACTAATAACACGATCACTGCAAAAGCAGACCAGCTTCAGCTTTTTTCCGATTCGAAACAGGAAAGCTTTTTCAAGGCGGAGGATCAGGCTCCCGCTGAAAAAGATAACAAATTAATGATTCTTTATATTATTTTGCTTCTCATTGCCATTGGTGTAATTATGGGATTACTCATACCGAGGATGGCGAAGCAGCCTGATAATTAAATAAAACCTGTACATGTCTCCTATTTGGAGACATGTACAAAAATACTGCAACCAAATTCTCCAGCAAATTCCCCTCAAATACATGGCCACTAAAAATAGAATAAAGAATTAGGTTTGAATAGAAATTATTATCTATAAAAAACTTTTAAAAATGAGGTGTCAAAATGAACTCATCAAATGTTAGAGCTCTGGCAAGGGTATTTCAGACAGCTTCAGATGATATCAAAACAGAAGAATTCAAACTAAAGCAAAGTGTTCAAAACCATGCGGATGAATGGAAGGGAAAGGCACGGGACAAATTTGATTCTGCACTGGAAGAAGCCGGTGTCCTCTTCCAAAGGCACTCGGATAACCTTTATAACATCAGCCGGGAACTCGAAAGCGCAGCGAATGAAGTTGACAGAGTCAGAGAGGAAATTGAAAGACAAAGAGAATTAGAGAGATTGGCCCGACTTAAGGCGGATTGAAGAATTTAAGATAGGGTGGGTTTATATGTCTAATAATGAAGAGAAGAAAAAAGGTTCTTATGACAAGAATAAAAGATATGATGGGGAAGCGGTGCCTGGATGTGCAGACATTTTTATATTGCCAATTCAAGTTTTAATAGTTGGGTACCAAATAATTAATTTATTTTGAAGAACTAATCCGAAAAGAAAAGAGGTATTGAAAATGGGAAATGAAATATCTGTAAATCCAGATCGTCTGGAAGACCTGGCAAATGACCTGGTTACTCGTTTATCCAGAATTGAAGACGAATACAGGAATCTTCATATGGAGCTTGCAGAGTTAATCAATAGTGCTCCTGCGGAATACAGACATTGCTTCTATAATGTAGGAGACCCCTGGGGGACAGGTAATCAGCTGGTAGGACAGCTCAGTGAAATGGAAATTGACCTGCGGATGGTCGCAAATAAATTTGCTGATGCGGATAATCTTGTAGGTAAATTGTATAAGTTGTATGACAAATATGGTGCTATTACAGCTCTTGGAACCCTTATGACAAAACAGCTTGCATTTTATGGGTTAGGATTTACTCAATTTATTAAGGGTGCTGACGGTGTATTTACCTATAAACATATGGCAGCCCTCCAAAAAGTAACAGACAAAATTGATGAATCTAAAAAGTTAGGAACATTGGCAAGAGCGTTCGTGGGTCCATTATATTTGAGAAGCAAATATAAAAATGTACCACTTGCTGATTTGGTTCATAAAAAGATTGCTAAATACTTGCCAGAAGATGTTATTAATTATACAAACAGCTCAAAAGCAATGTATAAAGGCATACGAAAAAATACATTAAGTACTGCAAAGTTTAAAACTTTTGCTCAAACGGGAGCGAAATTTGCTAAAACTAATGTTATTAGCACTGTTGCACTAACTGGAATAATGGAAGCCGGTGGAATGGGACTTAAAATCTCCGAAAATTACGCTAAATATGGAAATAATCCAGATGTTCTAAAGAGAGAAAATGCTAAGGCTGTTGGAAATGCGGTTAATAATACTGTAGCCATTTCTGGTGGAGCAATTGCAGGCGCAGTAGTTGGCGGTGCTTTAGGTAGTATTGTTGGACCAGTCGGTACAGTGGTGGGAGCTGCTGCAGGTTCTTTCGTAGGTGGACTTGTAGGAGAGCAGGCAGCTAAGTTAACAGCTGGCATTGCTGAAAAAGGGGCTATCCTGCTGAAAGAGCCTATTCACCATGGTGTTGAGCTATTTAAGAGTGGTTTTGAGAAAGCTGGCGAGGCGTTAGAAGTAGCTAACAAAGGAATTGACATGGTCAATAAACAGATTAAAGAAACAATCGCTGATCCAATTGGAAAGGTAAAGGAAATTGGAAAAGGGCTTTCGAAGGCAAAGGATACAGCTGATTCTCTAATAGAGGGTGCAAAAGGGTTCCTTGGCAAAAAATTATCATTTTTTTAAGGAGGCAATATGAAAACGATTAAGCTAAGCATAGAAGAATTAATATTTTCTTTTTATAGTGAAGGGTTGTATGAGCAGGGGATTTCTTTAAAGGAGACTTATTTTCCGGCTTTGGAGGATTCTGAATTAAAATTGATGCTGGAGTTTGCCTCTCGTTCTTTGCTTGCAAAGGATATGGCAGAGGAAGTAGATAATCAATATAAGTTAAAGAAAGAATACACTTCCTTCATCCATATATTAAATTCTGCAGAAAAGACAGTGAAGGCCTCTAGGTTTAATCAAGACCTAGAGGGGGAAGAAAGTATTTCTTTTCATTTTAAAGAAGGGGCAGTATTTCATCATCGGTTACTGCATGATCATCAGGTTCATTTAATCTCTAAGTATCCTAAAAAAGAGGTTATATCAAGCCTGTTAGAATTTTTTAATTTTACTTCGTCTTGTAAACAAAGTGAAGTGATATTTAAATTAACAAATGAAGAATTTGAGGAACTTTTGGGAGATATGAGCCAGTTAGACTCAATCACTGAAAGTACTATTCATAAGTGGCAGATTAAAATTCAACATTCTCTTGCATCGATATTTTTAAAGGACATCACTATAAGGAAGGGTAAAATGGATAGTCTTCTTAGTTTAGAATACGACACTAGTAATAACCCGGAATTAATTGATATTTACTTTGTTATTCCTGGTCAGGCCGAATCCTGGCTGATTAAAAGAGACCAGAATCTGGATTTGAATATTTTGAGGTTAAATGAGACAACGATTAATGATCTATTGTTAAACAGCAGAGTTTTTGCAAGTTAAAGGGGGAGATTTAGTTGCCAATGGTTCAAGATAAAGGTGACTCTATAGTCATCAAAGGGTCAAAGTTTTATTATGCTCTAATGTTTTTTGCAACAGTGGGCTTTTTAATAGCCTGCATCTTTCTTATTATACACGGCTTGAAATTCAATTCTAAATATTCCTTGTTCTATCTTGGCGGAGGGATTATTTTCACCCCATTCTATTTATATATTTCTCTCTGGAGTTTGCCTGGATTCAAACCAGGTAAGGTGCTGCTGAAAATTGTTCCAGGAGATAACGGAAAGGTAGTGGGAAAAAGATCTACAGTTTCAATAAAAAATATCCGTAATATTGACTTGATAAGAAATCCATTGAATCTAATAAATGATATTGTTATTGAAACTTTCGATGACAAGAAAGTTAAATTTCGTACTTATAATCTGATTGATGATGGAGATTTTCAGGTAATTGTTGATAAGTATATTTTCCCCTTTATGAATGACAATGCCAAGAAGGTATGGGATCGGAAGATTGATTTAGATAAGTTAAAAGAGGAAGACAACTATGTAAGACAGGAGCATAAAATCGAGTAGTTTTATCCATAAACAAGAATGTAATTTAATGTGTTGATATGGACTTTAGAATAAGCGTTAAAAGTTAAGATCTGTAAATAGCTCTTTGACGACTCCATAAAGCAGTTACGGGAGTATACAAAATTTGAATGAGTAAATAAGTTGAACCTGCTTAACAAGTCCTATCGTAGGCGTGGGCTATCTCATGGAGAGAGAAAGAAGTGGCTCATTTAAAAAAAGAGGAGGATGAATATTTTTCGATGTCCCTTGACAAAGAACCTATAATAATAAAAGGTTCAAAAATTATGTATGTTTTGGTGTTTCTGGCTACTGTAGGTTTTTTAATAGCTTGTATCTTGCTAATTGTTCACGGTCTGAAGTTTGACTCTAAATATTCTTTATTTTATCTTGGCGGCGGGATCATATTCACACCTTTTTATCTCTATATTACGCTTTGGAATTTACCAGGCCTAATTCCGGGCAAAACCTTGCTGTCCATTATACCCGGAGAAAATGGTGTGATTAAATCAAAAAAAGGGATTATTCCAATTAAGGATATACGAAGTATTGACCTTGTAAGGAATCCATTAAATTTAATAAATGATATTGTAATTGAAACCTTTAATGATAAAAAATATAAAATTCGCACCTATAACCTGATTGGTGATTTTCGCTATCAGATCATTGTTGATCAATATATATATCCTTATATGACTGAAAATGCCAAAAAAGTTTGGGATCGGAAAATAAACCTGGATAATCTTCGGCAGCAGGCTAATTATGAAAGGCAAGAACCGAAGGTTGAGTAATAGTTATATGTGTGGGGTTTTTTAGCAGCATGTATTTTTTAAATTATACATGGGCTGAAATTTAATTCTAAATATTCGTTACTATATTTAGGCGGAGGAATTGTATTAACTCCTATCTATCTTTACATGACTTTATGGACCCTGCCTGGATAAATGCCAGGGAAGGTTTTGTTTAAAATAATCCCGGGAGAACAGGGGACAAATCATTCGAAAAAAGATACGGTTTCTATAAGTAGTATTCGTGATATCAATTTAGTCAGAAACCCTTTTAACTTAATAATTGATATTGTTATTGAGACCTTCCATGACAAGAAAATAAAAATTAGAACATATAATTTTCTTGGAGATTTACATTATAAATTAATTGTAGATCAATACATCTATCCATATATGACAGAAAACGCAAAAAAGGTTTGGGACAGAAAAGTGAATCTTGAACGTCTTCGAGATGTGGCAAGATACGAAAGAAAAGGAACAAAATTTGTTTAAAAATTAATTAAATCTGATAAGCCCTCTTTTAAGAGGGCTTTCTAAAGGGGCTAGTAAATAACGAGCCCTTTTATTTTTCGTCAACAGGCATTTTGGACGCTGCGAATCAAATGCTTAATAAGGTAATTAAGTAAAGCATATGTGTAAATTGTCTCTCTTTCTGCAGGTTCTCACTATCTGATACAAAGGAGGAGTTATAATGGTCAATGGTTCAGAAAAAAGGGGATGCAGTAATTATAAAGGGTTCGAAGTTTTATTATGTATTAATGTTCCTGGAGAGAACGGTATTATTCATTCCCCAAGAGGAGCCGCTGTAAAAGTAAAAAACATCTGAAATATTGATTTGAACAGAAATCCCTTAAACCTTATTAACGATATTGTTAATCGAAACATTCGATGATAACAAAGTAAGAATTCGCACCTATAACCTCATCGATGATGGAGATTTTCAAGTGATTGTCAATAAATACATTTTTCCGTTTATACAGGAAGATATGGGGTCGGAAAACCGATTTAGATAAGTTAAAAGAGGAAGATGATTATGTGAGACAGGAGTATAAGGTATAAAACACATTTCTGGGCTGGCAGTATGCTGAACCCTCTTTGTCTTGCCAGGGTTATATTTCAAAAGAAATCTGAGAAAGATTACAGCAAGATACATTGGTAACATCACTTATAATGATGCAATATTATCGCTATGGAGGATCTTCGATTAGCATTCAGTTTGTTCTTTGACTAACAAAGTCCTTTTATAAGATTAATACTCTATTTTCTAAATGGGAGAGTTTATCTTGTCAATGATTGAAGAAAAAAATGAAGGAATACTTATTAAAGGTTCAAAGTTTATGCGCATTTGGATGTTTTTGGCCACATCAGGGTTTTTGATTGCATGTGTTTTCTTGATAACACATGGTCTGAAATTTAACTCAAAATACTCTATTCTATATCTTGGTGGAGGAATTGTCTTAACCCCCTTCTACCTATATCTCACTCTCTGGAGCTTGCCTGGTTTTATTCCGGGGAAAGTCCTATTTTCAATTATCCTAGGAGAAGATGGGAAGTTAGTTATGAATAAAAAAGAGATTTTAATCAAAGACATAAAAAACATTAACCTGGTAAGAAACCCCATAAACTTAATAAATGACATTATCATAGAAACGTTTAATAATAAGAAGTTCAGAATTCGCACTTATAATCTTCTTGCTGAAATGGACTATGAAATGATTGTAGATAAGTATCTTTATCCTTATATGACTGAAAATTCCAGGAAGGTTTGGGATCGAAAAGTAAATCTGGAACTACTGCAAGTAGAGTTAAAGTACGATCGGAGGGCACAAAAGATAGATTAATGATACTATCCTTTCAATTTTATAAATAAAAGCTCACATAAGGTCTAACTTAACAAGGAGCTCTTGTTTTAAAATTCAATTTCTGAAACCAGAGGGCATTCCGAACGTAATAAAGTTAAGAACATTAAAAAGGAGGACCCCATGCCAAAGAAAAGCCTCATCAATATATTAATAGTTTTGCTTACCAGCTTCCTCTTCCTCTCTGCATGCAGCAGCTCTGAAAGCAATTCAGAAGCAAAAGCGGAGAAAAAGGAAGAAGACAAATATGAAAAGCTGGCTAAAGAGAAAAATAAGGAACTTGAGCTTGAACCCCTTGAGCTGACTTCTTACAGTGAGGAAGTCGGAGCGGCTCTGAAAAATCCGAAGTATAAGGAGTTTGCTGCTAATGGCAAGGTAGCTGTCCAGGGAGAGGTTGAAAAATACACTGATCTCAAATCAGAATATGCCTGGATCAAGATCCGTTCCACAGAAGATGGACCGGCAGGGAACGATCTGGAATATTACGCACCCATCAAGGAAGGGAAGTTCAAGCAGGATATCCGTTTATTTAATGGGGAAGGCGAGTATAAGGTAACGGTTCAGCTTCCAAGTATAGATAGTGAGAATTATTATTATGATCTTGCTTCATTCACTGTCCATAATGTAAATCCGGATGCGGACCGCGATGTGACGTATACTCCGTTTGGCCAGGAAGCAGATCTCGCCCTAGATATAGAATCGAGCTACGTAAATGGCAATGAAGTCTTCAGTTTACAAGGGGAAGCCGAAAGCCTGTCAGACAGCGATACAATCATGTTACAGCTGAAAAAGGATTCGGAAATGTGGAAGCATGTCATTAAGCTTAAGAATGGCAAGTTTGCTTATGATGTGCCTTTATTCTACGGAAAAGGCCAGCACGAGCTTGAAGTGCTCGTTCCTGACAAGGAAAGGGAAAATTACTATCAGACAGCCACAACCATCTTAATAGACAACGAGTCTGATAGGAAGATGAGCCCGATTGAATACTCTAAATCATATGAGGAGCGGGGAGTGGCGCTCGAATACCCGCAATATGGCGGTGAGAAGTCTGACGGTGTCTTTTCTATAAAAGGAAAAATTGATCCGCAGGCAGAATTCGGTCCTGAAACAGATCATATTTACATTACTACAAAAAAAGGTGAAGACGAGGCACTGGATGTGATCCCTGTAAAGGACTTCACATTTGATGATTCATTTTATTTAAGGTTTGGTCCTGGCACATATGAAGTCACACTAAGTGTGCCGGAAATTAAGGAAGAGAATAGCGATTATTTCCGCTACTATGGATTTGCCAAGTTTGAGGTGGAGTCAACAGGCGAGGATAAGCGGGACCTGCTTCCTTCAAGGGGCATTCAGTCAGATGAGCCGCAAATTACTGAACTCGCACAAAAGCTGACAGAAGGTATTAGCGGGGAAAGGGAAAAAGCGAAAGCCATTTATGATTATGTTGCGAAGAACGTTTCATATGATGTAAATAAGCTCGAAACAGATAACTTCAGCTGGGATGATAGTGCACTCAAGACACTTGATTCTAAAACAGGCGTCTGCCAGGATTATTCGTATCTGGCCATTGCTTTGCTTCGGGCAAGCAATATGGAAGCCCGCTTTATTGAAGGAACTGCATTCGGCGGATTCTGGCCGCAGAAGCATGCATGGGTGGAAGTGAAGGTGGATGGAAGCTGGCTCACGATGGATCCTACATGGGGAGCGGGTTACATTAAGGATGATAAATTCGTGGCAGCTTTTAATGAAAAATACTTTGATCCGAATCAGGCAGAGTTTGAAAAAACTCATAACCGTACAGGTGTATCATACTAAACTGCAAAAAGTCATGGGGCCTGTTCCTGTGGCTTTTTTTATTTGCCAAAGGAGTGGAAATTAATTCGAAATACTCTTCAATAATTATTCTGAAAATTATAAAATTAAGTTGACTGGGCTTCCGTCCGGATCTCCGTTAGGAGGTAATAGCTTGATAAAACAATTGGCAGGAGTGATCTTTTGTATGATGCTGATTTTCCCTGGTATGGTGAAGGCTGGCGGCATTGGCGGTGACGACAGTGGCACTCCGGGTTATTGGTATGCCGGAGAAACACCCTCAAGCATTGACCCTTCCAAATCACCTCTTGTGTTTGTGCACGGCTATAATAATTCATCAGCTGTCTGGCATGAAGGAAATGATATGTATGAGGTGGCATTGGCAAATGGGTATGAAACAGCCTTCATTGATCTTCATCATGACCGTGATATGTGGACGAATGGTGCCATTCTGGCTGAAAAGCTCCAGGAAATGTACCATCATTTCGGCGGAAAGAAGCTCGTGGTCATTGGCTATAGCAAAGGCGGTGTGGATATTCAGACAGCGCTTGTTCATTACAATGCCCATCCCTATGTATCAAATGTCATCTCTCTATCCTCTCCTCATCATGGCACCCAGCTTGCAGACCTTGCACACAGCAGTGCCGCCTGGTGGCTTGCTGCCCTTCTCGGAAACAATAATGAGGCAACTGAATCCCTGCAGACAGGCAATATGCAATACTTCCGAAGCCTGACAGACTCCCATCCGAATACTGCAAAAAACCGATATTATACACTTGGCGGAACCAAATGGGGATCATTTGGCAGTGCTTTCTACTGGGGAGGTTTATACCTGAGCCAGTACGGAAAAAGCGATGGTGTTGTGACAGCAGTTAATTCCCGGCTCCCTGGGGCTTCCATTGTCCAGGAAGGCGGCTGGAATCATACAACCATCCGGGAAGGGTCCCGTACATTCCCGGTGTTCAGACCTTACACATCAATTACTCAGCCTGCTGCGAATTATTCCATTGAAGACTCTGAATCCTCAGTCGGAAAGCCACGCATTCACTCCATTGTAAAAGGAGGAACAAGTGTCAATGCAATAAGTGAGCAGTTTCTCGTGGAGGATAAGGTGAAATCCATAACCATTTCTTTTATAAGCGATAAGAATTTATCCTCTTTAAAATTAATCAGTCCGGACGGAAGAGAATATAAAATGGGAAAAGCGCATAAAGAAAAATCCGAGTTTTTCAAAGGGGCATGGGTTCATCAGATTGAAGCAGATAATCCTAAAGATGGAACCTGGGTCTTAAAAGCTCCGGCAAATGCTTCGTATCTATACACCGTTGCACTGGACAGCCCGTTAAATGATAGTATTCAGGGCAAATCTCTGAATAGCCAAGAAACCTTCCATTCAAAGTGGATCCTCTATGAATTTGATTCTTCAGGAAAAAAGCTGCAGCAGAAAGCGAAGGGAGAAAAGCCCGGCATTATGACCGATGGAGATTTTTCTCAGGAAGGTGTATACAATGTGACAACGGAAATAAAAGGTTTTACCGGAAATGGGAAGCCCTATGAAAGGACTCTTATCGAATCTTTTTATATAGATACGAATGGAAAACGATATAACTGACTGCTCTGCGGCTGCTGAAAAGCAGCCTTTATTTATGTCGAATCTGATATGGCCCGTCTCGGAAAATCACAGGAGTTTCCGGGGCGACAGCGAATATATAATAGGTTAGAATAAAATTAAGAAAATTGTAAATTAGTGGAATGATAGATATAGATAAAGGGGAGAGATTTCTAATGGATCGAAATCAGATGCACCCTGCAATTGAAAGGGTATTGGGAAATATTGAAAAAGTTATGATCGGCAAACGGGATGTTGCGGAGTTGAGCTTAGTGGCGCTTTTAGCAGAAGGCCATGTATTGCTCGAGGATGTTCCGGGTGTCGGGAAAACAATGATGGTACGTGCGCTGGCTAAATCAGTTGGTGCTTCATTTAAACGCATCCAGTTCACGCCTGATTTGCTGCCTTCGGATGTAACGGGTGTATCCATCTATAATCCGAAGGAAATGGAGTTTCAGTTCAGGCCTGGTCCCATTATGGGCAATATTATTTTAGCGGATGAAATCAACCGGACCTCTCCCAAGACGCAATCCGCTCTTCTTGAAGGGATGGAAGAAAGCAGTGTGACCATAGACGGAGTGACACATCGTCTTGAAAGACCCTTCTTCGTTATGGCCACACAAAATCCCATTGAGTATGAGGGAACCTATCCGCTTCCGGAAGCGCAGCTGGACAGATTCCTTTTAAAAATGAAAATGGGCTATCCGGAAATAGCAGATGAGATGGAGGTCCTGAACCGCGCGCAGCGCATTCCGCCAATAGAGGGTCTGGAAACTGTAATGGATCTGGCTGAATTGCGCTCACTGCAGACAGAAATTAAAGAGGTACATGTAGACGAGACGATTAAACGCTATATCGTGGAAATCGCAAATGGAACCCGCAATCACAGCAGTGTGTACTTAGGGGCAAGTCCGCGGGGTTCCATTGCTTTAATGAAAGCAGCCCAGGCTTATGCTTTCATGTATGGCCGCGACTTTGTTCTTCCAGATGACATTCAGCATTTGGCGCCTGCGGTTTTTGTCCATAGAATTATTTTGAGATCAGAGGCGAAATTTGAAGGTGTTACGGCTGAAGAAGTGGTGGGGCGGGTTATTGCCAGGGTGCCTATCCCTGTACAAAGGCTAGTGAAGTAAATGAAACAGCTGTTAAATACACTGAAAGGTGTCTGGAAGCTTATTGTACTGTTTCTGCTAATTTTGTTCACCTTTTCGTATGCCATGTTTCAGGGCGGCTTTGTCAGCTGGTTTTTGTTTTACAGCTTTGTGCCATTTGCTTTATATGCCCTTTGTCTGTCGTTATATTCATTAAATGGCGTTAAAGTGGAGCGGATCCTGACGAAAACGGAATATAGTGCAGGTGAAGAGGCATCGATTACTCTAAAGATAGAAAGGGAATCAGCTTTTCCTTTATTGTACCTCGTCGTTGAGGATGAAATGAGCGAGCAGCTCCTGCGTGCCCGGAAGTCAAACGAGGCAAAGCGGTTTTTATTTCCTGGATTTCAAAAGGAAATGTCCATTCAATACAAGATTAACAGCCTGCCCAGGGGAGAGCATTTTTTTGGTTCCGTCCGTTTGAAAACGGGTGATCTCTTGGGCTTAATAGAAAAAGAAAGACAAGCTCCCGCTGAGAGCAGGATGGTTGTCTACCCGGCGTATGAGGAAATCATCTATAAGCCGATGGCACATCATTACGACCAGGGAATGACTGCTTCCAAAGAGCGGGTGCAAAGGGATACTTCCATGGCAATCGGCATCAGGGAGTATCAGCCTGGAGACAGATTTTCCTGGATCAACTGGAAAGCTACTGCAAAGCGAAATGATATTATGACCAAGGAATTTGAACAAAGGCAATCCCATGATGTTTTTATCCTGATGGACTGTGCAGCCGATAGCCGATTTGAGGCCATCGTTTCGTTTACTGCCTCCATTGTAAGGGCAATTCTCCGGAAAGGGGCGCAGTCTGGATTTTTGACCTCTGCAGCTGTTCGGACGGCTTTTCCAATCAGGGGCGGAGAAACGCACCAGCTCCAGATTTTTCATCATTTGGCAAAAATAAAAGATGATTCACAAGCCTCATTGGATCGGGTTCTTGAAGCAGAGCATTTTCTTCTGCAGCAGAACAGTCAGCTGATGATTATGACAGGGAAATTAACAAAAGCACTCATAGAGAAAGCCGGATATTTTGCGTCCAAAAATGGAACCTTGACTATATTTTTGATTAAACATGAGCATGAATCTCCTTCCGGTGATGAGCTGCTGCTAAAAACCTCTGCTAATGCCAGGGGGATACGGGTAGTCCTGGTTCATGACGGACATTTTGATGTGTTTTCGGGGGTGAGCAGGTGATGAATTTTGAAAAGGTCCATAAGGACTTTTCCTCCTTTCTCCTATATGTCCTTGGCTTTTTCTTGTTATGGGAATGGCTGCGGCCTGTTGAAGAGCTGACAGATACATCGAATATTGCCGTTTTCCTTGTGTTCCTTGTGCTGTCACTGCTCCTTGCTTTCTTTGGCGTAAGTCCAGTCATAAGCAGTGTTATTAAGGTGCTGTATATTTTATATGAGCTGCATTATTTGTATTTTGAAGGCTCCTTTTTTCAATTTTCATGGATAGCCGTGTTTGCGTCGGATAGTTTGCACAACTTTGGTTTGCTGGCTGAGAGAGACTGGCCCGCCATGACCAATCTTTTCAGAAGCCTGCTATTTTTCATACTGCTGTGGCTGATGTCTTATTTGATTCAATATTGGCTGATTAACCGCAGGCAGATTTTTATTTTCTTTTTCATGACACTCATTTATATAACTGTTTTGGACACCTTTACGCCTTACATGGCAGACGCTGCGATTGTCAGAACAGTAATTGCGGGCTTTGCGGTAATGGGCATCCTAACATTCAATCGTCTTCTGGAGCAGGAAGGGATGAAAAAAGAAGCCTCCCTCTCGCGCAAATGGATGATTCCGCTGATTGCACTGATCGCGTTAAGTACAGGCTTGGGATATGCTGCCCCTAAAGCAGAACCCATTTGGCCCGATCCAGTGCCTTTTATTAAATCTTATGGGCAAAACAGCGGCGGCAATGGCCGGGGTATCCAGAAGATCGGATATGGGGAAGACGATTCCCGTCTTGGCGGCCCTTTTATAGGTGATAACGCAGTGGTCTTCAGGGCGGAAGTGGAGTCTCGCCATTACTGGAAGGTGGAAACAAAGGATAAGTATACAGGCAAGGGGTGGGTAACCTCCCAGCCTGAAGGGGAGTACCTTCCGTTTGGTTTGGGAGAAGAAATCCCGGTTACATCGTTTATCGATAACGATGCAATTGAAACAACTGAAGAAGCAAGCTCGGTTTATACCTTTATGAATTACCCTCATGTGGTGTATCCATTAGGGTTAAAAAGTATTGAAGCTTCGCCGTTCATTACCTATGAGATGGAGTCGGCTACTGAAAAGATACGGACATTGGATGGAGGACGGCCATTTGCATTGGAAGAGTATAAATTGGGATTTGCGGTCCCCGAATACAGTGTGACTGCCATGAAGGCATCAGGGGCAAAGGCGGAATCACTTCCTGAAGAATTTTTGTCCCGGTATACACAGCTTCCTGAAGAATTGCCTGAAAGAGTCAGGGAACTTGCGCAGGAAATTACTCAGGATAAACCGGATTGGTTTGAAAAAGCAAGGGAGCTTGAGAGATATTTCCGCAGAGCGGAATATAGCTACAGCCAGACAGATGTAGCGGTTCCAGGGGAAAATGAGGACTATGTGGACCAATTTTTATTTGATACCAAGCAGGGGTATTGCGACAACTTCTCTTCCTCAATGGTGGTTCTGGCGAGATCGATCGGATTGCCGGCAAGATGGGTGAAGGGCTATACAGAAGGAGAATTCAAGCAGTCGCTTGGATCTGGTTTTCGCTTATATGAGGTAACAAATAACAATGCCCATTCATGGGTGGAAATTTATTTTCCTGAGATGGGCTGGGTTCCATTTGAACCAACTCAGGGCTTTAGTAATAATGTACAGTTCAACTTTGACAATGCTGGCCAAAATACGAGCCAGCCGGAGGCAGAAAAGCCTAAAGAGGCTGAGACTCCTGTTAAGCCGGACAAGCCTGAAACAGTATCAACAGAAGGATCACAGTTCACATTCAAGAAGCTTTGGGGCAATATAGAGGCTTTCTTTAAAGAACAGTGGAAGGTCATTGTAACAGCCGTATTGGCAGCTGTTTTGCTTGTAATAGTCAGTTTCCGAAAACGGGGTAAATGGCTTCCTCATTATTTCATCTGGAGGTTTAAAAGAAAAAGGAATGATGAGCACTTCTCGAAGGCTTACCTGATTCTTTTAAAAGAATTGGATCGATACGGATTAAAACGGAGAAACGGACAAACCTTAAGAGATTATGCCAAGTATGTTGACAGCTTTTTCTCAACAAGGGAAATGAGCAGTCTGACAGCACATTACGAAGAGCTTGTCTACAGGGGAGTTCTGAAAGAAGGAAGCTGGAAGGATACAAAGGAATTGTGGGAAAATTTAATTAAAAAGACAATAGCTTGACCGGGATTTAGGGCTGTTGTTACAATAGGCAAATAAGACAGCGGCAATATTGTTCGGATTTTGCCGTTTTTCACAATTAAATCATGCAACCTTCATATATCCTCGATAATATGGTTCGAAAGTCTCTACCGGATCGCCGTAAATGATCTGACTATGAAGGCAGAAGAAGTTTTTTGCTGTACGTGAGAACCGGAATTCTGCCTTCACTTTTTTTTGTGGAGAAAGAGTTCCGGTTTTTTTATTGTCAGCTTCCCGCTGGAATATATGAACTTGCTGAGAAATTATATTTTTTCTAGATATTTTATCTGTATGAGAGAAGACTAAAGGCAATACAACAAATTTAATGAGGTGAACAGTGTGACGGGGAAAACAGAACTTCAAAATCAGGAAATGATCGTAGTGCTGGACTTTGGGAGCCAGTACAATCAGTTAATCACACGCAGAATTCGTGAGTTCGGTGTATACAGTGAGCTGCATCCGCATACGATTACAGCTGCAGAAATCAAGGAAATGAATCCGAAGGGGATTATCTTCTCCGGTGGTCCTAACAGTGTCTATGGCGAAAATGCTTTCCGCTGTGATGAGGAAATTTTTGAACTGGGCTTGCCGATTTTTGGAATCTGCTATGGCATGCAGCTGATGACGATGCATTTTGATGGAAAAGTAGAACCTGCCAAGCACCGTGAATACGGAAAGGCGATCATGAAGATTGAAAACGAGTCTAAATTGTTTGCAGACCTTCCTCGAGAACAGACAGTCTGGATGAGCCATGGCGATCTTGTTGTAGAGGCTCCGGCTGGTTTCACAGTGGACGGTACCAATCCATCATGTCCGATTGCGGCGATGAGCAATGAAGAGCGCGGTTTATACGCTGTTCAATTCCACCCTGAGGTTCGCCACTCTGTTCATGGCAATGATATGCTGAAAAACTTTGTGTTTGGCGTTTGCGGCTGTACTGGCGATTGGTCAATGGAGAACTTCATTGAAATTGAAATGGAGAAGATCCGCCAGGAAGTTGGGGATAAAAAGGTTCTTTGCGCATTGAGCGGCGGTGTTGATTCATCGGTTGTTGCCGTCCTAATTCATAAAGCAATCGGAGACCAGCTGACTTGTATTTTCGTTGATCACGGCCTGCTTAGAAAAGATGAAGCAGAAGGCGTTATGAAGACTTTTGCTGATGGATTCAATATGAATGTAATTAAAGTGGATGCGCAGGAGCGCTTTATGAATAAGCTTAAAGGGGTTAGCGATCCTGAACAAAAGCGTAAAATCATCGGCAATGAATTTATCTATGTATTCGATGATGAAGCAGCTAAGCTTGAAGGCATTGATTTCCTTGCACAGGGTACACTTTATACGGATATTATTGAAAGTGGAACAGCAACTGCGCAAACGATTAAATCTCATCATAATGTAGGCGGACTTCCTGAAGATATGCAATTCAAGCTGATCGAGCCACTTAACACTCTGTTTAAAGATGAGGTGCGTGCACTCGGAACAGAGCTTGGCATTCCGGATGAAATCGTGTGGAGACAGCCATTCCCTGGTCCGGGATTAGGAATCCGCGTCCTTGGTGAAATTTCAGAGGATAAGCTGGAAATTGTGCGCGAGTCTGATGCGATTTTGCGCGAGGAAATTAAAAAGGCCGGCCTTGACCGTGATATCTGGCAATACTTCACTGTCCTGCCTGACATCCGCAGTGTCGGGGTAATGGGTGATGCCCGGACGTATGATTATACTATTGGAATCCGTGCTGTTACATCAATCGATGGCATGACTTCTGATTGGGCCCGTATCCCATGGGATGTTCTGGAGATCATTTCAACTAGAATCGTTAATGAAGTATCACATGTCAACAGAGTGGTCTACGATATTACGAGCAAACCGCCTGCAACAATTGAGTGGGAATAAAATACGAACATTATTAAAAAGCGAACATGAAAATGTTCGCTTTTTCTATTGACTAGGACTTTTTGGGGTGCTATGATAAAGAAGAATTAAATATGTCGTTTTACGTCGTATAATCTTGGGGATATGGCCCAAAAGTTTCTACCGAGCTGCCGTAAATAGCTTGACTACGAGGTAAGTGCAAATAGGGATGTTTTTGCCTTTATTCTTCTTTATTTTCCCTATGGCAAGCACGAACCAGTTGTCAATGCTCCGGTGCTCAATACCGGAGTTTTTTTATTGCGAAAATATAGATTGCCAATAGGGGGAAAAGAAATGAAGAAGTACTTCCAGTTTGAAGAGCTTGGTACTAACTATCGCCGTGAATTCATCGGCGGACTCACAACATTTTTAGCAATGGCTTATATTTTAGTCGTTAACCCGATTACTTTATCTTTAATGGATATACCGGATTTACCGGATTCCATGAGGATGGACTATGGGGCTGTGTTTGTTGCCACAGCAGTGGCTGCGGCTATTGGTTCCCTGTTGATGGGGGTGCTGGCCAGATATCCAATTGCGCTTGCTCCTGGTATGGGATTAAATGCATTTTTTGCTTATACTGTTGTTTTAACGATGGGAATTCCTTGGCAGCATGCATTAGGCGGGGTTCTTATCTCGGGAATTATTTTTATCATTCTGTCCTTATCTGGCTTGCGGGAGAAAATCATTAACTCGATTCCTGCAGAATTAAAATATGCAGTCAGTGCCGGAATCGGATTGTTTATTACATTTGTCGGCGCTCAAAGTGCGGGGCTGATCGTTAATAATGATGCAGTACTCGTAGGTTTAGGCGATTTTACTGATGGAAATGTGCTTCTGGCCATTTTCGGAATTATCATCACAGTTATTCTAATGACAAAAGGCATTAATGGCGGAATTTTTATTGGAATGGTGATTACAACAGTTGTTGGTATGATTGCCGGTCTGATCGATGTTCCAGGAAAGGTTGTTGACTCAGTGCCAAGTGTAGCTCCAACGTTTGGTGCGGCATTGGGAGCATACAGCGACCCTTCATTCTTCTCAACAAGCATGCTGGTCGTAGTTTTAACATTCCTGTTCGTAGACTTCTTTGATACTGCAGGGACGCTGGTAGGGGTTGCTAACCAGGCAGGCCTAATGAAGGAAAATAAACTCCCGCGTGCAGGCAGAGCACTTCTGGCTGACTCAACAGCAACAGTCGTTGGTGCAATTTTTGGAACATCGACGACAACTTCTTTCATTGAGTCTTCTTCAGGTGTTGCGGCAGGTGCGAGAACAGGATTTGCATCGGTTGTCACAGCAGGATTTTTCTTGCTTTCATTATTCTTCTTTCCGTTATTAGAAGTTATTACTTCTGCAGTAACGGCTCCGGCGCTGATCATTGTCGGTGTATTGATGGTTGCATCATTAGGCAACATTGACTGGACGAAGTTTGAGATTGCCGTTCCGGCATTCTTGACAATTATTGCAATGCCATTGACTTACAGCATCGCAACAGGAATTGCAATCGGGTTTATCTTCTATCCGATCACCATGATTGTAAAGGGCAGAATCAAAGAAATTCACCCAATTATGTATGGCTTGTTTGTTATATTTGTTCTGTATTTCATTTTCTTGAAGTAAAAGGATGTGAAGGGCCCGCAAATGCGGGTCCTTTTTTTATTCAGATCGATCCCGTTGACTTCCCGGGCAGGCTTTTATACCATGAGAGTACATTTGTTTAATGGGCGGGGAGAAGAGAATGGGTGAATATAAGGTAAAAAAGGTGCTTAATAATAATGTTCTCATTGGCAGTCATGAATCCTTTGGAGAAGTCGTCCTTATCGGCAAAGGGATAGGGTTCAGCAGGAAGCCGGGCCAGCCAATCGACTCTAATTTGGTTGAAAAGCTCTTTATTCTTAAAAATGAAAAAGAGCAGGAGAATTATATTAAACTTATGCCTTATGTGGATAATCAATTGCTTGAAGCGATTATCTCCTCCATCCAATTGATAAAACAAAGGGCGAACTCCATGCTTAATGAACATATCCATGTTGCATTAACGGACCACTTGATGTTTGCGATAACTCGCTTGAAAAATGGGATGGAAATGAGAAACCCCTTCCTAGTCGAAACGAAGACACTTTATCCATTTGAATTTGGAATAGCCCAGGAAGTTGTTAACCTTATCGGGCATCGTACAGGTATTTATTTGCCTGAAGGAGAAGTTGGATTTATTGCCCTGCACGTTCATAGTGCAGTAATGAACAGAGATTTATCCGAAGTGAATCAGTATTCTCAGCTGGTGACCCATCTCGTCAATATGATTGAAGAACAGCTGGGTATTCAAATAGATAAAGACAGCATTGATTATATGAGACTTGTCCGCCATATCCGCTTTACTATTGAAAGGGTTAACAAAGGCGAGGTCGTCGAAGAACCGGAAAAAATAACTTCACTCTTGAAAGAAGAATATCCGGTATGCTACAATCTTTCTTGGAAGCTCATTAAAGTAATGCAGCAAACATTAAAAAAACCAGTTTATAACGCAGAAGCTGTTTATTTGACTATGCATCTGCAAAGGCTTCAAAAGAAAATAAATTAATTACAAGATATCTTGTCCAGCAATGGAAAGTCTTTACGTGTTACTGATTCGATCAGGCATGAGTGAAGAAAGGTAATTGAATTTAAGTGAATAGGGTATGATACCCTGTATACACCTGAATTCTATCCTTTTTTCCTCATGCCTTTTTTATTTTTAATGGTTGCCGCTATTAAATGAAAACGCTTAATGAGTAAAAAAATTAGGGGGTTAACAAATGTTTAAAAAAGTATTTGGCGTCCTGCAAAAAGTCGGAAAAGCCTTAATGCTTCCAGTAGCCTTGCTGCCGGCGGCTGGTATCCTGCTCGCCCTGGGTGCTGCACTGCAGAATCCGGCGCTCTTAGAGCTGGCCCCGTTCCTGGATAACAGCGGGGTTGAAATCGTTGCCCAGGTTATGCAAAAAGCAGGGGATATTGTCTTTGCCAACCTGCCGGTGCTATTTGCGGTTGGTGTAGCAGTTGGTTTGGCAGGCGGCGAAGGTGTAGCTGCGCTTGCTGCCATTATCGGTTATTTAATTATGAACGTGACAATGGGTACGGCTGCGGGAATTACAGCCGAGGATGTAAATGGGCTTAATTATGCGAGTATCCTAGGCATCCCGACTCTGCAGACAGGCGTATTTGGCGGTATCATTGTAGGTATTATCGCTGCAGCATTATATAACAGGTTTTTTGAAATCGAACTTCCATCCTATTTAGGATTCTTTGCCGGAAAGCGTTTTGTTCCGATTATTACGGCTGCAGCATCTGTAGTACTTGGTCTTTTGATGCTCGTTATCTGGCCGCCAATTCAGGAAGGGTTAAATGCTTTCTCTCAAAACATGGTTCATGCGAACTTGACTTTATCAGCGTTTATTTTTGGATTAATTGAACGCTCGTTGATTCCTTTTGGTCTTCATCATATTTTCTACTCTCCATTCTGGTATGAATTTGGACAATATGTAACAAATGCAGGTGAAACTGTTCGTGGTGACCAGCGAATCTTTATGGCGCAAATCAGCGACAATGTACAGAATCTTACTGCAGGTACATTCATGACTGGTAAGTTCCCGTTCATGATGTTCGGTCTTCCTGCAGCTGCATTAGCTATTTATCACGAAGCACGCCCAGAGAAGAAAGTGGTAGTCGGCGGCCTTATGGCATCAGCTGCGTTAACTTCTTTCTTAACAGGTATTACTGAGCCGCTGGAGTTTTCATTCTTATTCGTAGCTCCGGTGCTGTTTGCGGTACACGCGGTGTTTGCAGGTCTTTCATTCATGACCATGCATCTCTTGGATGTAAAAATCGGCATGACTTTCTCAGGAGGTTTGATTGATTACATTCTATTTGGTTTAATCAACCCTCAGACAAATGCATGGATTGTCATTCCGGTTGGCTTAGTGTTTGCTGTGATCTATTACTTTGGTTTCCGATTTGCTATCCGCAAATTTAATTTAATGACTCCGGGCCGTGAAGAAGTAGAAGATGAAGAAACCGCTGCTTCAGGTAAAGGCGGAGATCTGCCTTATGAAGTTCTTGATGCTATGGGCGGACAGGAAAACATCGCTCATCTCGATGCATGTATTACTCGACTCCGTGTATCTGTAAATGATATTAAGAATGTAGATAAAGACCGCTTAAAGAAACTAGGTGCTTCTGGAGTACTGGAAGTTGGAAACAACATTCAGGCTATCTTTGGACCAAGATCTGAAACAATCAAAGGTCAAATGAAAGATATTATGAGCGGCAAAAGACCGCGGGCAGTTGAAAAAGCTCCAGAAGGCGGAGTTGAACAGCAAATTGAAGAAGTAAATCCTGAGGCTCTTCAGACTGAACATAAGGAAGACTCTTTCATTGCTCCGCTAAAAGGTGAAATCAAACCGATCACAGAAGTGCCTGATGCTGTATTCTCAGGCAAAATGATGGGTGATGGTTTTGCGATTGTACCTGCTGAAGGAACTGTAGTTTCACCTGTAGACGGGAAGATCGTTAACATGTTCCCGACCAAGCATGCGATCGGCATTCTTTCAGATTCAGGACGCGAGATCCTGATTCATGTGGGTATTGATACGGTTAACCTGAAGGGGCAGGGCTTTGAAGCATTAGTTGCAGAGAATGATCGTGTAGAAGCGGGACAGCCTCTATTGAAAGTGGATCTTGATTATATTGGGGAAAACGCAACTTCTATTATTACACCGATTGTATTCACAAACCTTCAACAGGGGGAAGCAATTAAAATTAATAAGCCGGGCGCTATTGACCTTAAAGAAAAAGATATCATCGTTATCTCAAAACAATAATATATAATATAGAAGAAACCAGCTGCAGTTCAAACAGCTGGTTTCTTTTGATTTACAGTATAATAAAAATCCTTGTGTTTTTTTTGTATAACTTGTTGACCTTCTGGGCACCAGGTGTTATTATAGTAAAACAGTCGCTTAAGACGTTAACAGCATTTGAATGTTTTTTAAAAAAGTTGTTGACGAAGTGGTTGAGAAATGATATATTAATAAAGTCGCTTCTGAGTGGCAGATTGATCTTTGAAAACTGAACGAACAAAACGTCAACGTTTAATCATTAGTCTTTTTCGAAAAGACAATCGAGCTCTATCAACTCTTATATGG
>NZ_JCAXER010000034.1:0-55136 GCF_059758675.1 Cytobacillus sp. GQ23 | reverse complement strand
AGCTCCTTTTAAAAAAGGGAGCCTTTTTAATTTTTCTGTCTCTTTTGGTTGACGGAGTGGGGAATGCGCGTTAAACTACATATAACTTCAATTTGCTACCATATTAGCGAACTAAAGGATTCGGAATTTTTAAGTCATAGAGGTGAATACGTATGAGCCGATTATTTATGTTTGAAAAGCCGTTAGGCATGAGAGATACATTACCTGATCTATACGAAAGAAAAGCTGCAGTCCGTTCATCCATCCAGGAGGAAATGAAACGCTGGGGCTATCAGTTTATCGAAACGCCTGCCCTTGAATATTACGAAACAGTAGGAGCGGCTTCAGCGATATTGGATCAGCAGCTGTTCAAGCTGCTTGATCAGCAGGGCCATACCCTTGTGCTTCGGCCGGATATGACCGCACCCATTGCAAGGGTGGCAGCATCCCGACTTTTAAAAGACGAGCTGCCAATCAGGCTTGCTTATTCCGCCAATGTATACCGCGCTCAGCAGCGGGAGGGCGGCAGGCCCGCAGAGTTTGAGCAAATCGGTGTAGAGTGCATTGGCGACCATACGATTAGTGCGGACGGCGAAGGAATGGCGCTTATGATCTCTGCTCTAAAAGAAGCAGGGCTTCAGTACTTTCAGCTATCAGCCGGCCACATCGGCTTTGTCCGTGACTTCTTCCAGCAGATTTTAGGGACGGAAGAAAGAGTGGAAAACCTGACAAGGTTTTTATATGAGAAAAATTATGTAGGATACAGGGAACATGTAAAGAGTCTGGCTCTTTCGTCCATAGATAAACAAAGGCTTCTCGATTTCCTTAAATTAAGGGGCGGGGAAGAAGTCATTGAGATTGCCTATGGCCTTCTGGAAAACGGAACAGGCAAGAAGGCATTAGCCGAGCTTGAACAGCTTTGGGGCATTATGCAGGACTACGGCCAGGAAGGCACCGTTAAATTTGATTTAACGCTCGTCAGTCATATGAGCTACTATACGGGGATTCTTTTTGAAGTATATGCAGGAAATGTTGGTTTCCCGATTGGAAATGGCGGCCGCTATGATCTGCTGCTTCAAAAGTTCGGAAAAGATACGGGAGCAACCGGCTTTGCCATCAGATTGGACCGCCTGCTTGAAGCACTGGAAGACACCAAGGCGGCTGAACCTGTTTACTGCATTTTATACAGTCCGGAACGCCGCAAAGAGGCTTTCGATGTTGCGAAGGAAGAACGTTCAGCCGGAAAGAAAGTGGTCCTGCAGGATATTAGCGGTGTTAAGGACATTGATGCCTGCACCAGCCAGTACGAGGATATTACCTTTTTAGTCGGAAAAGCTGGAAAGGAGAGCATAAAATGAGTGATGTTTTAACGATTGCGATGCCTAAGGGGCGCATTTTTGAAGAAGCAGCAGAATTGCTTCGCCGAGCAGGCTTTCAATTGCCCCCGGAATTCGATGATTCACGAAAATTGATTATCGATGTGCCGGAGGAGAATTTCCGCTTTATCCTTGCAAAGCCGATGGATGTACCCACCTATGTGGAGCATGGTGTGGCAGATCTTGGGATTGCCGGAAAGGACGTAATGCTAGAGGAAGAGCGGGATGTCTACGAGCTGCTTGATTTAAAAATCAGTGCCTGCTATCTGGCTGTTGCCGGACTGCCAAATACCAGGCTAAATGATGTGGCTCCTAAAATTGCTACAAAGTATCCACAGATTGCGGCAGCGTATTTCCGTGAGCAGGGGGAGCAGGTGGAAATCATTAAACTGAACGGCTCTATAGAGCTGGCGCCGATGATCGGGCTGGCCGACCGGATTGTGGATATCGTATCAACCGGCCGGACACTGAAGGAGAACGGTCTCGTTGAATACGAAACCATTGTCGGAATCACATCAAGATTGATCGTCAATCCTGTCAGCTACCGTATAAAGGATGAACGCATCAGCGAGCTCGTTGGCAGGCTGACAGAAGTTATTTCAGGAGAAGAAATAAGCTTTTAAAAGGATGTAGAACCCTATGAAAATATTGAAAATTAATGACCAGGTTTCAATTAAACGGTCTGTTGATAATGGAACAGAAGAACAGCGGGCGATTGTAAAAGATATCATTGAGACTGTCCGCCAAAATGGAGATCAGGCATTAAAAGAGTATACAGAAACATTTGATGGTATCTCCCTAGAGGATTTAGCGGTGACACAGGCTGAGATTGAGGAAGCCTGCAGTCAGGTGGATGAAGAAATCCTAGAAATTATTAGAGAGGCAGCAGATAATATCAGGTCATTCCATGAAAAGCAGCTGCGCCCATCCTGGATGACAACCGAGGAAAATGGCACAGTATTAGGGCAGAAGATTACATCGCTTGATTCGGTTGGGCTGTATGTGCCGGGCGGAACGGCGGCATATCCGTCATCCGTACTGATGAATGTGATCCCGGCAAAGGTGGCGGGCGTCAAACGGATTGTCCTTACCTCTCCTCCTGATAAAAAGACCGGCAAACTGCCGCCTGCTGTTCTGGCAGCAGCACATATCGCAGGTGCGGGAGAAATTTATAAAGTTGGCGGAGCCCAGGCAATTGCCGCATTGGCATATGGAACAGAATCAATCCGGCCTGTCGACAAAATCACAGGTCCGGGGAACATCTATGTCGCCCTCGCAAAGCGCGAAGTATTTGGGGATGTGGATATCGATATGATCGCAGGTCCGAGTGAAATTGCTATATTGGCAGATGAGACAGCGTATGCGGATGAAGTAGCGGCAGATCTTTTATCACAGGCAGAACACGACCCGATGGCAAGTGCAGTTCTTGTGACACCCTCATCCGCTCTGGCAGAAAAGGTTTCAGCCGAAGTTGAACGCCAGCTTGACAGGCTGCCCCGTCAGGAAATTGCTTTACAGTCCATCAGGGATTACGGAGCTATTTATGTGACGGAAAGCATGGATGAAGCAGTTGAGACGGTTAACCATCTCGCTCCGGAACATCTTGAGATTTTAACAAAGAATCCGATGGAGCTTCTCGGACGGATACGTCACGCAGGAGCGGTCTTCCTTGGAAGATTCAGTCCTGAACCGGTAGGTGATTATTTTGCCGGCCCCAACCACGTTCTGCCGACAAACGGGACAGCCCGTTTCTCAAGCCCTCTTAATGTGGAGGATTTTCAAAAGAAATCAAGTATTCTTTTATATAGCGAAAAAGCATTAAGGGATACCGGCGATAAAATTGCGGCATTTGCACGTCTGGAAGGCCTTGAAGCACATGCCAGATCCATTGAAACAAGACTAAGAAAATAAGCTGGAGGAATAATCATGGCTAGAACGGCAGAAATTTCACGTAAAACAAATGAAACGAATATCACTCTTTCCTTGAATATAGACGGAGAAGGCAAAAGCGATCTGGAAACTGGCGTGCCATTTATGACGCATATGCTGGACCTGTTTGCCAAGCATGGACAATTCGACCTGAACATCGCCGCAAACGGCGATACGGACGTGGATGATCACCATACAACAGAGGACATTGGCATTTGCCTGGGCCAGGTACTAAAGGATGCTTTAGGCGATAAAAAAGGCATTAAGCGCTATGGAAATGCGTTCGTTCCGATGGACGAAGCACTGGCTCAAGTGGTAGTCGATCTCAGCAACCGCCCTCACCTTGAGATGCGTGCCGAATTCCCAAGCCAGAAAGTCGGTACATTTGATACTGAGCTAGTTCATGAATTTCTTTGGAAACTCGCGCTTGAAGCGAGAATGAACCTGCATGTCATCGTTCACTATGGACAGAATACTCACCACATCATTGAGGCGATTTTCAAAGCACTCGCTCGTGCGCTTGATGAGGCAACAACGATTGACCCAAGAATTAAGGGAGTTCCATCAACGAAAGGGATGTTGTAAATGATCGGCATCATCGATTACGGAATGGGGAATTTGTTCAGTGTCAGTAAAGCGCTGGAACGTTTGGAGGTCCCTTATTTCCTCTCTGAGAATAAGCTTGAGCTCATGGAAGCAGACGCTTTAATATTACCGGGTGTCGGCTCTTTCAAGGATGCCATGAATATCTTAAATTCTACTGGCCTGGCAGATCTGGTAAAAGAGTTCGCTGATACAGGCAAGCCGCTGCTTGGCATTTGCCTTGGCATGCAGCTTTTATTTGAAAGCAGTGAAGAAAATGGGCTGACAGAAGGATTGCAGCTTCTGCCTGGCCATGTGAGGCGTTTTCAAGGTGCAACAGCCGAAGGTGAAACGTATAAGGTTCCGCATATGGGCTGGAACCGTCTTGAATTCCTGCAGGGATCGCCGATTTTAAAAGGCCTTGCTGAAGATTATGTCTATTTCGTCCATTCTTATTTTGTAGATACAGATGAAAAAGAAGTTGTAATCAGCCAGAGCAGCTATGATGTGGAAGTGCCGGCGGTTGTCGGAAGGGGCAATGTGTTTGGCATGCAATTCCACCCTGAAAAAAGCAGTTCGCTCGGCATGGCGCTTCTACGCAATTTTACCGAGGTGGTTGAAGAAAGGATGTCTGTGAAATGAGCTTTACGATTTATCCGGCAATCGATATGAGAGGCGGCAAATGCGTCCGGCTGCTGCAGGGGGATTATGATAAGGAAACTGTGTATGGCGATTCTCCGTTTGATATGGCCAAACAGTTTGCCGATGAAGGAGCAGACTGGATTCATATGGTCGATCTTGACGGAGCGAAGGACGGAAGACGCGTGAACGATCAGTTTGTCATACAGGCTGCCCGCGAGCTTGGCGCCTCCATCCAGATCGGCGGGGGAATCCGTACGGAGGAAGACATCCTTCATTACCTCGATAATGGCGTAACACGAGTAATCATTGGAAGCATTGCCGTCTCCAAGCCGGAGTTTGCAGTTGAGATGATCCGCAAATTCGGCAAAGCCATTGCGGTTGGACTCGATGCAAAAAATGGCTATGTGGCCACACACGGATGGCTGGAAACATCTGAAGTGAAGGCGGTTGACTTAGGGAGGAAATTTGCCGACGCAGGTGCAGAGACGTTTATTTTTACGGATATTGCAACAGACGGCATGCTATCCGGGCCCAACGTGGAAGCCGTTCGGCTGCTTGCCCGTGAAACCGGGAAAAGTGTCATTGCTTCCGGTGGTGTCAGTGGGCTGGCTGATTTAACGGCACTTCAGAAATATGCTTCTGAAGGTGTTGCAGGGGCGATTGTCGGAAAGGCCATTTATGAAGGGCGGTTTACTGTAGCGGAAGCCTTAAAAGAGGTGAAGGAATCATGCTGACGAAACGCATTATTCCCTGTTTGGATGTAAAAGACGGGCGTGTGGTAAAAGGGGTGCAATTTGTGCAGCTGCGTGATGCCGGAGACCCGGTTGAGCTTGCCCGATTTTATGACGGGCAGGGTGCTGACGAGCTGGTCTTCCTCGATATTTCTGCTTCTCATGAAGGCAGGAAAACAATGGTTGAAGTCGTTAAGGCTGTTGCGTCTGAGCTGGCCATTCCTTTTACAGTAGGCGGGGGCATTAACGCGCTGGAAGATATGAAACGAATTTTGCGGGCAGGGGCTGATAAAGTTTCTTTAAATACAGCTGCCGTAAACAATCCTGATTTAATAACTGAAGGGGCAAATTTCTTTGGCTCCCAGTGCATCGTTGTGGCAATTGACGCTAAATACGATGAAGAGCTCGGTTCCTGGCGAGTGTACACACATGGCGGACGGAAACCGACCGATTTGGAGGTAATCGCCTGGGCACGTGAAGCGGCAAAGCGCGGGGCAGGAGAAATCCTCCTGACAAGCATGGACTCTGACGGTGAGAAAAAAGGCTTCGATGTTAAGCTGACGAAAGCAGTCAGCGAGGCGGTTTCCATTCCGGTTATCGCATCAGGCGGTGCCGGTAATGCTGATCACTTTGCAGAAGCGTTTATTGACGGAAAAGCAGACGCAGCATTGGCAGCATCCATTTTTCACTATAAAGAAACATCGGTTGCTGAAGTGAAATCTTACATTAAGGAAAAAGGGGTGGTAGTCCGATGAATATCGATGCTGTAAAGTTTGACGAACAGGGACTGATCCCTGCTATTGTGCAAGATGCACAGACAAAAGAAGTATTAACGTTAGCCTATATGAATCAGGAGTCCCTTTTAAAATCCGTGGAAACAGGCGAAACCTGGTTTTTCAGCCGTTCCCGCAATGAGCTCTGGCACAAAGGGGCAACAAGCGGAAACACGCAGAAAATTTCAGAAATGAAGCTGGACTGTGACCAGGATGCTATCGTGGTATTGGTGGAACCGGCTGGACCAGCCTGCCACAAGGGTACAGTCAGCTGTTTTGAAGAAAGAGTATATGGTGAAAACACCGCCGGATTACCTGACTACGAAATCCTTTATACGCTTGAAAAAGTCATTGAAGAACGCGAAAAAACACGCCCAGAAGGAGCATACACGACGTATCTCTTTGAAAAAGGCGTGGATAAAATCCTGAAGAAGGTCGGAGAAGAATCCGCAGAAGTCATCATCGCTGCGAAAAACCGTGATAAAGACGAACTGAAATGGGAAGCGGCCGACCTGATTTATCATTTGATGGTGCTGCTGCGCGAGCAGGAACTGCCTTTCAGCGAAGTCCTGAAAGTACTTAATAAAAGGCATGATAAGAAAAATGAACCGGCCTCCGAATAGGGAGGGCGGTTTTTTTGTAATGGTTTCAAATGTAAGATAAATTCTTGAAGATGCTAGATAAAGTTTAGAATCTGCTAGATAAAATAATAACCCTGCTAGATAAATACAAAAATTGCTAGATATAATTGAAAACATGCCAGATATGAAAATAAAATAAAAATATATGCAGGAAAATACTCTTCCTCAGAAGAATTGTTGTATAGCAAATTGAAGGAGTGATGCTTTTGATCATGAAACATCGAACAATACCATTAAGAATTCAGAAAAACGAAGTGCTTTTAAGAAGGCTTCCCAAAAGTCATAAGGCACGGCCTGGAATTGAAAAAGATCAGGCAAAAAGATGGGCGGGATACCGAGGTGAAGCAGCTTTAGACTTCCATTTAAGCAAGCTGCCAGTTAATGAATATATGATTTTTCATGGATTGCGCCTGACAAATGGACAATATTTCTTCCAAATCGATACACTCATCCTCTCTTCGAAGTTCGCCCTCATTTTAGAAGTTAAAAATATTTCTGGAAAACTATACTTCGAATCACAATTTAATCAAATGATCCAGACAACGCATAACGGTGAACAAAAGGGCTATTCTAATCCAATTGAGCAAGCAAGCCAACAAGCTTGCGAATTAGAAAAATGGTTAGTGAGAAGAGGCATTAATCTCCAGGTTGAATTCTGTGTAATGATTAGCAAGCCCTCTACAATCCTCCAAACGTCCTCGGAAAATAATAATCAGCCAAAAAGTCACACATGTTCAATATTTACTAAGCAAAATTAAAAAATTGGATATGGCAATTAATATAACTCCACTCACAAATAAGTAACTTAAAAGGATTTCTAAAATACTTTTAAAGGAGCATGTACAAGAAAAGTTTGATATCTTAAACTTCTATAAAATATCAAAAGATGAAGTTATTAAAGGGGTTCTCTGCCCAGAATGCATTTCAGTATCCATGATTAGAAAAAATGGTGTTTGGATTTGTAAGATCTGCAAGTTAAAAAAGAAGGATGAACATCTTAATGCAGTAACTGATCTATTTTTATTAAATAATGATCAGCCTATTCCCAATAAGGAATTTCGGGATTTCCTTCAGCTAGAGTCCCCTGATATAGCCAGAAGAATATTGGATTCCCTCAGCCTCCCCCAAACCGGCACAAACAAAGGCCGCCGCTATCACCCGCCTCCAGACTATCAGTTAATCTCCGAATTATACACCAGCACCGCTGAATCAACGCGACACCCCCTTTAAAACATAATCGCGATAGGATTTCCAATAAAAAACTCCGCCTGGAAATAGTATTGTCATTTCTTCCCTTCTCCCCGGGCTTGTTCGTGTGATATACTACTTTAGTTACTAACATTTATGGAGGATTTCATGAGTAAAGACTCTAAAGCTAGACACCAAAAGGGAAAGTTACTGTCATTTATCCCGAATGGTGAGTACTATTTTTCCAAAGGGATTAAGGCGTACCACCGCAGGGATTTTCATAAAGCGAAGAAATATTTAATGCGGGCTATGCAGCTTGAGCCGGGTGAACCGATGATTGTCTGCCAGCTTGCCATTGTTCACTCAGAAATGGGTGAGTATCAAGAGTCAAATCAGCTGCTCCATATGATATTGGAGGAGCTGGATGAGGATATGGCGGAATGTCATTACTTCCTTGCCAACAACTATGCTCATATGGGCCTCTTTAAAGATGCATATACGCATGCCAATACGTATCTGGATTTGGATCGGGACGGAGAGTTTACGGAAGATACAGAGGATCTGCTGGAGCTTCTCACGCTTGAAGCGGATGAATTGGATGAAGAGCTGTACGAGCAGGATGATTTGATTACGAAGCAGGAACATGCACGGGAATTGCTGGAGTCGGGCCATTTTCCAAAAGCGGTAGAGATTCTGAATGCTGTTATTGATGAGTATCCGGAATATTGGTCTGCATACAATAATTTGGCCCTGGCGTATTTTTACCTGGGAGAAGTGCAAAAGGCATCAGATATTTTAGAGAAGGTGCTGGAGGAAAACTCGGGCAATCTCCATGCACTTTGCAATAAGCTGGTCTTTGCTTTTTACGAGCGGGATTTCAGACAGGTGCGCCTCTTAAAAGAAGCTCTGAAAAAAATTAAGCCGCTTTCGGTTGAACATCAGTTCAAGCTGGGTGCCACTTTTGCTTTGACCGGCGAGTATGAGGCTTCCTTTGCATGGCTTCGCAAGCTTCAGAAAAAAGGCTTTGAAGGGGACGGACCATTTTATTACTGGCTATCCTATTCCGCTTATTTCACTGGACGTGAAGAACTGGCGAAATCAGCATGGAAGAAGGCAATTGAGATCAATCCGGAAAAAGAAGGCTTTGAGCCCTGGAACGATGAAAAAGTAACCGGCAGCGGCTTTGAAGACCATTATTCTTCTATATTGAAAAAGCTGGAAAGCGACTACATTGAAGAGCGGTTATTCGGCCTCTTCCTAACATCCGTATCCAGCAGAAGAGATGAAATCCTCACTTCTGAAGCTATTGTACGAAACAATAAGTTTTCAGCTATGGAGCAGGATTATCTTTCCTTCGTTCAAACAGAGCAGGAAGCGCCTGCTCAGGTTCAGGCTGCGCATGAAACAGCCCAGCTGTTTTATGAAAACTACCACCCGATCGGCACAGTGGAAGCCGGGCTATATTTAATGTGGTTTACTATTTTTGCAGAATTGACCAATAACCGGCAGAATATTAAAAATAAAAATGCTTGGGCGGCAGCCATAGAGTATGTCTGGCATAAGCTTCGGAACGAAAAGGTTTCCCAATCAAAAATTGCCGGAAGATACGGCATTTCCGCTTCGACGATGGGCAAATATGTTAAATCGGTGAACGACCGCCTTCAGTGAGCAGATATTTGGACGAAACACAGGCCAATTTTATAGGATAACAGTAAGAAGGTCATACTATAATATGCGTATTTATAGAGTGTTTTATTTATTAATGGATTTCTGATTACTGAAGGAGTGACTCGCTGTGACTGAAGAAAAAATTTATGACGTCATTATCGCTGGTGCAGGACCGGCAGGAATGACTGCTGCTGTATATACATCCCGTGCAAATTTATCTACTCTCATGATTGAACGCGGTGTTCCGGGCGGACAAATGGCCAATACAGAAGAAGTGGAAAACTATCCTGGATTTGACCATATTTTAGGGCCGGATTTATCTACTAAAATGTTTGATCATGCGAAGAAATTTGGCGCTGAATATGCGTATGGAGATATTAAAGAAATCATTGACGGCGAAGAATACAAAACGGTTGTTGCCGGATCAAAGCAATATAAAGCGCGCTCAGTCATTATTTCCACCGGTGCCGAGTACAAAAAGCTTGGCATTCCTGGAGAGAAAGAGCTTGGAGGACGCGGAGTATCTTATTGTGCGGTCTGTGATGGAGCATTCTTTAAGGGCAAAGAGCTTGTAGTTGTCGGCGGCGGTGACTCCGCTGTTGAGGAAGGCGTATATTTGACGCGTTTTGCCTCTAAAGTGACAATCGTTCATAGACGGGATCAGCTTCGTGCGCAAGCGATTCTGCAGCAGCGTGCATTCGACAATGAAAAAATCGACTTTATCTGGAACACGACAGTGAAGGAAGTCAATGATAAGGACGGAAAAGTAGGCAGTGTAACGCTTGTGTCTGCTGAAACCGGTGAAGAAAGAGAATTCAAGGCAGATGGTGTCTTCATCTATATCGGCATGGTTCCTCTTTCCAAGCCGTTTGAAAGTCTTGGCATCACAAACGGCAATGGTTATATTGAAACAAATGACCGAATGGAAACAAAGGTGGAAGGCGTTTTTGCAGCAGGAGATATCCGCGAAAAATCCCTTCGCCAAATTGTTACAGCTACAGGTGATGGAAGCATCGCTGCTCAAAGCGCCCAGCACTATGTGGAAGAATTGAAAGAAAGCCTGAAAGCGAAGAAATAATTTTTAGAAAAAATAACCGCTTGTAGAAAAGATTAACAAAAAGTCATGCGGTTTTAATTCTCCTGTAACCTTGATGAAATAAAATTCGGGTAATATAGGAATAGAAATTGACCCCCTTTTAAAGATATAATCCTTTTTAAGCACAGGCATATGCCTGTGCTCTTTTTTTTGAGGTGACGATATATTTTAAAGAATGTTTTTGTAAACCTGTATTCATTGTGGCTCTATGACAAAAATAGTATAATGAAATGAATAAGAAACGCACGTTAGCCAGCCTTTGCTTTAAAGAAAATGGCGGCAGCGGTTGATTTTGAAAATAGAGGTGAAATGTGTTGCAGCGAGTCACGAACTGTGTGTTACTAAAAGAAGATAAAGTATTGCTTTTACAAAAGCCGAGAAGAGGCTGGTGGGTGGCTCCGGGCGGAAAGATGGAGCCGGGTGAATCAGTGAGGGACTCGTGCATCCGTGAGTTCAGGGAAGAAACAGGCATCTATCTGCGCAATCCGAATATTAAAGGCATCTTTACGTTTATCATGAAGGATGGCGAAAAGGTTGTGTCGGAGTGGATGATGTTTACTTTTTTGGCTACAGCTTCTGATGGGCTGAATCTGGATGAATCAGAGGAAGGAAAGCTTCGCTGGCATCCGTTTTCAGAGATAAAGAATCTGCCGATGGCTGCCGGTGATTCACATATTTTGGAGTATATGATTCATGGCCAGGGAATGATTTATGGAACATTCACGTATACGCCGGATTTTGAATTGCTTAGTTACAGGCTGGATCCAAGCTGAATTTGACAGATACAGGGGGAAATAAAAATGAGTACGGGTGCAGTTAATGATACTCAAATGGTGATTATTACGGGAATGTCAGGGGCGGGGAAAACAGTAGCGATCCAAAGTTTTGAAGATCTTGGCTTCTTCTGTGTAGACAACTTGCCGCCGACGCTGCTTCCTAAATTCCTTGAACTTATGAAGGAATCAGGGAATAAAATGAATAAGGTGGCATTGGTAATGGATTTGCGCGGCCGTGAGTTTTTTGACCACCTGTTTAAAGCGCTCGATGAATTGTCTGAGACATCCTGGGTCACTCCGCAGATTTTATATCTGGATGCGGATGATTCGACACTTGTCAGAAGGTATAAAGAAACAAGACGATTCCATCCCCTTGCACCTTCAGGATTGCCTCTTGAAGGCATCAAGCTTGAGCGGGAGCTGCTAGAGGAATTAAAAGGCAGGGCCCGGCTGATTTATAATACTTCACAAATGAAACCGAGGGAATTGCGCGAGAAAATTCTTACGGAATTCTCATTAAATAAAAAGACCATCTTTACTGTTAATGTCATGTCTTTTGGCTTTAAGCATGGAATTCCCATTGATGCCGACCTGGTATTCGATGTCCGGTTCCTTCCGAATCCTCATTATATTGAGCATATGAGGCCGAAGACAGGATTAGATGAAGAGGTATCCGCCTATGTGCTGAAATGGACTGAAACCAGTAAATTCCTTGAAAAGGTTACGGAGCTGCTGAGCTTTATGCTTCCGCATTATAAGCGGGAAGGGAAGGCTCAATTGGTTGTGGCAATTGGCTGTACGGGAGGCCAGCACCGTTCTGTAGCGCTGACGGAATATATTGCAGACTACTTCAGCAAGGATTATAATACGGCGATTACCCACCGGGATATCGACAGGAGAAAGGAAAACATCAAATGAACCGACAGCCAAGAATCGTCATCATCGGCGGAGGAACAGGGCTCCCTGTCCTCTTAAGGGGATTGAAGACGTATCCTGTAGATATTACTGCCATTGTGACAGTAGCCGATGATGGCGGCAGCTCAGGAAGATTGCGAAATGATCTTCATATCCCGCCGCCCGGTGACATCCGAAATGTGCTGGCAGCACTTTCAGATGTAGAGCCGCTCATTGAGGAGATGTTTCAGCACCGCTTTGCGACATCTAATGAGTTGTCCGGGCACTCGCTTGGCAATTTAATTCTCGCAGCAATGACCTCGATTACAGGAAACTTTGTTCACGCGATCCAGGAAATGAGCAAGGTCTTAAATGTAAGGGGAAAGGTGCTGCCGGCTGCCAACCAGAGTGTGGTCCTCCATGCTGAGATGGAAGATGGGACCATTGTATCGGGAGAATCTAAGATTCCTTATTCAGGCAAAAAAATTAAGCGGGTGTTTTTAACCCCTAAAAATATTAAAGCCCTTCCTGAATCACTGCAGGCTATTAGACAGGCTGATATGATTATTATTGGACCTGGAAGTTTATATACCAGTATTCTTCCGAATCTGCTTGTTCCTAAGCTGGGAAGGGAAGTCTGTCATTCGAAAGCAAAAAAGGTGTATATATGCAATTTAATGACACAGGCAGGCGAGACGCTCGATTATTCAGCAAGCGATCATGTAAAAGCGCTGTATGATCATATGGGCTGTGATTTTATCAATACCATCCTGGTTAATAATGAAGAGATTCCTGCCCATATTCAGGAGCGGTACAGCGAGGAAATGGCAAGGCCTGTTGTATATGATACAGGTGCTCTTTCCGAATTGGGCCTTAATATTATGCACGGTGAAATTGTCAGCCATGAAGGCGGGATCATTCGGCATGATACAAAAGAAGTTGCCCAAATGCTTTATAATTTAATTTTGCATGAAACCAATAGGCGTTTTAACGCGTAATATAAAGGTGTAAAAGGGCTTTTGTCAGTAAAAAAATAAACTGTGCATACGTTTGCTCAGCGGAGAATATCATTTTATATGTCTCTGGCTCAGCACTTTTACGGATAGGGGGTGAAGGGATGTCTTTCGCTTCGGAAACGAAAAAAGAATTGACGAACCTGGATTTAAAAGACTGCTGCGGCAAAGCGGAATTGTCCGCCTTGATCCGGATGAATGGTTCACTTTCTTTTTCCAGCCGGAAATTGATCGTGGATATACAGACGGAGAATGCAGCCATTGCAAGAAGGATTTATACACTGATTAAAAGGAATTACAGCGTTCAGGTCGAGCTGCTGGTCCGGAAAAAAATGCGGCTGAAAAAGAACAATGTATACATTGTCAGGCTGTCGGAACAGGCCAGCATGATTCTTGATGATCTGAAAATTTTAAGTGAGGGATTTGTTTTTACCCACGATATCTCAAAAGAGCTCATAAAAAAGAAATGCTGTAAGCGTTCTTATCTGCGCGGCGCATTCCTGGCCGGGGGATCGGTTAATAATCCGGAAACCTCTTCCTATCATCTGGAGATTGCTTCACTTTACAAGGAGCATAACGACTCCCTTTGTGAACTGATGAATACGTTCGGGCTGAATAGCAAAACGCTTGAACGGAAAAAAGGCTATATCACCTATTTAAAGGAGGCCGAAAAAATAACGGAGTTTCTGAATATTATCGGGGCGCATGCATCTTTGCTCCGGTTTGAAGACATCCGGATTGTCCGCGATATGAGAAACTCGGTCAATCGACTCGTGAATTGTGAAACAGCGAACTTAAACAAAACAATCGGGGCTGCCCTGCGTCAAGTGGAGAATATCCGGTTTATTGACCAGACAGTTGGACTTCAGGTTCTGCCCGACAAACTGAGGGAAATAGCCGAATTGCGTGTAGCATACCAGGATGTCACCTTAAAGGAGCTTGGGGAAATGGTCTCAGGCGGAAATATCAGCAAATCGGGCATTAATCATAGATTAAGAAAAATAGATGAAATCGCTGAGAAGCTCAGGGCAGGCAGCACCATAGATGCTCACTGACAGAGGCATCGGCAGGGAGGAGATAGACAATGGCAGAAAAACAGGTAGAAGTTAAGCTAAAGACAGGATTGCAGGCCCGTCCGGCAGCATTGTTCGTGCAAGAGGCCAATCGGTTCTCATCCGATATTTTCCTTGAGAAGGATGGGAAGAAGGTAAATGCGAAAAGCATTATGGGACTAATGAGCCTGGCTGTAAGCTCAGGATCAGTTATTACCCTGAAGGCAGAGGGGAACGACGAAAACGAGGCTCTGGAAGCATTGGCAAACTATATTCAGAAGGAAAACTAAAACAACTCGCATCGGAGAGATGCGAGTTGTTTTTTGCTTTTTTTATTTATCCTTCTTCTCATCCAAAGAGTTTCTGGAAATGATTTGGTCTACCAAGCCGTATTCAAGAGCTCTTTCAGCTGTCATAAAGTTATCGCGGTCCGTGTCTTTTGCAATGACTTCAAGCGGCTGTCCAGTACGCTCTGAAAGGATGGTGTTTAATTTTTCGCGAAGGAAAAGGATGCGCTTTGCAGCGATTTCAATTTCAGTCGCTTGTCCCTGTGCACCGCCAAGTGGCTGGTGAATCATAACCTCAGCGTTTGGAAGTGCAAAACGCTTGCCTTTTTCACCTGCTGCAAGAAGGAATGCACCCATTGATGCAGCCATACCGATACAAATGGTTTGTACTTTTGGCTTAATGAATTGCATCGTATCATAAATAGCCATACCAGCTGTAATGCTTCCGCCAGGGCTATTAATGTAAATGGAAATGTCCTTTTCAGGGTTTTCTGCTTCAAGGAATAACAGCTGGGCAACAATGGAGTTGGCCACGTTATCATCAATTGCGCTTCCAAGCATAATGATGCGGTCTTTTAAAAGGCGTGAATAGATATCATAAGCACGCTCCCCGCGATTTGTCTGTTCAATAACTGTAGGGATTAAGTTCATTTTCCAATTCCTCCTTCAAGATAAGGTCAACATACAAGCTGAACAAGCATGTTCTTCCAAGTAAAGAAAATTTTTTAACTCCTATGTATTATCATGATACACTGATGGTCAATTAAGGTCAAACAAATCGCATGCAAATCGCTCTTGATTCGTTCGACACTTTTTTCTGTGCTGTCCTATCTCATTCCATGATACCCATTGTTCCAATTTTTAAAACTAAAAGGAGGCTTGCAAAGTGAATAAACATAGCATATAATTAATTATCGTAGCGGCTGAGCGCTTGGTCAGCCAGTTTAAAACCTATTTGCCCTCGTGGTGCAACGGATAGCACGTGAGATTCCGGTTCTTAAGATGTGGGTTCGATTCCTGCCGAGGGCGCTAACAAAACTCCTTGTCTGATATGGACAGGGAGTTTTTACTTTTTATACTAACCGTAAATAAATTTGGCCAAAGTGCACATAAAAACTTTTATCCGAAAGTAAATTGGCCTTATCCGCAAATAAATCTATAATAGACCTCCTTATCTTTATCTGCATTTCAAAAAAACCATAAAATTCGCAGGTTTCACCATAAAAAATGAATATTCCCCCCTCTGCCATGCATATTGTGAAGTATTCAGAAAGAAGTTCGGTGCGAATGGCGATTGCCAGGAAATTTCCATACAACATTTTGTGTGAATATTGTAAAATGGGGACAGGGGGAATGTATGATGAATTTGAAAGCTGGGTTATGGCAGCAGCAGACAATGAAACTAACGATGACACAGGAGCTGACGCAGGCGATTGCCCTTCTGCAATACAGCACACAGGAGCTTTCTGCTTTCCTGGAAAGCAAAGCGCTTGAAAATCCCCTTTTAAAATTAGAGTCCGGTCATGTCAAAACAATGGATCCCCGCTATGACCGCGTCAAACCGACGAGGATAAAACCCGAAAAAGATAAAATAAATTGGATTGAGCAGATTGGCTGCGGAAAGACTATGATGCTTGATGAACATTTAAAATCCCAGCTTCATTTGAAGTTAAACCGGGATGAACAAAAAGTGATAAAGCATCTTATTGATAGCCTTGATGAAAACGGTTACTTGCGGGCGGATCTAAAAGCTTCGGCCAATGCTCTTAAGGTTCCCCTTGAAAAAGTGGAGCAAATGCTTGAGGAATTGCAGGAACTCGACCCTGCCGGTATTGGTGCAAGAAATCTTCAGGAGTGCCTGTCCCTCCAGATTAAGAGACTGCCGGAAGAGAATGAACTGGCTGAAGTCATTATAGATGAATACTTTACCCTTTTTGCAGAGAAGAAATGGAAAGAAATCGCCAAACAGCTAGGTGTGGAGCTTAAAGACATACAGGCCGTATTCGACCTTGTCCAGACCCTGAATCCAAGACCGGCTTCATCCTTCCAGAGCGAAAAATCCGCCTATATTACTCCGGACGTGATTGTTCAGTGGGATGGCAGCTCTTTTTCCGTCAGTGTGTTTGATGAAGTGCTTCCGAAAATCAGTTTTAATGAACCATATTACAAAAAGTTTTCGGCTGCTGGTGATCGAAATGTCTGCCGCTTCCTGCAGGAAAAGCAGCAGGATTACCAGTGGATTCTTAGAAGCATCGAGCAGAGGAAAGAGACTCTTGCAAATGTAACTCTTAAAATCGTTGAGAAGCAGCAGGACTTTTTTATAAAAGGACCTGCCCATCTGAAGCCGATGACAATGAAGGAAATTTCAGATGAACTCGACATTCATGAATCGACAGTGAGCAGGGCCGTCCGGGAGAAATATGCGCAAACACCATTCGGGACGTTCGAGCTGAGATCGTTCTTTTCCAGCACGATCAAAACAACATCCGATGAAAATACATCATCACAGCAGGTCAAGACGATGATCGGTAAAATGATAGAAAAAGAAAATAAACAAAAGCCGTTATCCGATCAAGAGCTTGTGAAGCTGCTGAAGGAAAATGAGGGAATGGTTGTCAGCAGAAGGACGATTGCTAAATATCGGGATCAGCTGGGCATCCCATCATCTTCCAAACGGAAAAGGTATGATTGACAAAGGAGATTTGCTGATTGAAACAGCCAGAACTAGTGTTTTATACACGCAGCAGATGCCCGCTGTGTGATAAAGCTAAAAGAGTGTTAGCACAACTAAAGAAGGAATATGACTTTAAGTTAATTGAGAAAGATATTGATGAGAGCGATGAGCTGACTGAGAAGTACGGACTCATGATTCCGGTTGTAGAAATTGATGGGCATGAAGTGCAATTCGGGCACATTGACCCCATTACAGTAGGTGAAGCGCTTACAGAAAAAAACTGAGTTTTATCAGTTGATTTCAATACTCACTCTTGCTATTATGAAGGAGAAGCAAGGGTGATTTTTTTTACGGTAAGTGGGACATAATATGTCTATGCGGGACAAAAAATGACCACATATGATGAAGGAGCATTCCGGATGTACTCACTAATAGATATTCAAAAAAGATTATTGCCTGATATGCTTGCGGTTATGCAGAAGCGCTATGGGATTCTTCATTACATAGGGCTGATGGAGCCGGTTGGAAGGAGAAGCCTTGCAGTCAGTCTCGGTTTGACGGAAAGAGTGCTGAGAAGTGAGGTTGAATTTCTAAAAGACCAAAACCTGATCCGCATTTCAAGTACAGGAATGAGTCTTTCTTCCGATGGCAGAGAATTACTTGATGCACTTGATGGAATAATGAGGGATATTTCGGGTATAGCCGTAATGGAGCATGATTTATCCCGAAAGCTTGGCATTCGCCAGACGATCATTGTTTCCGGAGACAGCGATGAATCTCCATGGGTGAAGCAGGAGCTTGGCAGAGCCACTGCAATGTGTATGAAATCAAGGCTCAAAGGAAAAAATATCATCGCAGTTACCGGCGGTTCCACAATGGCAGCCGTAGCAGAGATGCTTACTCCTGATCTTGCTGAACGCGATTGGCTGTTTGTGCCGGCGCGGGGCGGAATAGGCGAAGATGTGAAAAACCAGGCTAACACTATTTGTGCCAAAATGGCTGATCATACTGATTCCAGGCACCGAGTCCTGTATGTGCCAGACCAGGTAAGCAGGGAAATGTATGAAAGCATTATTAAAGAACCCAATATTAAAGAAGTAATCACCCAGATCAAATCGGCAAGCATGGTTTTGCACGGGATTGGGGACGCTATAACAATGGCGGAACGCCGTAAAACCAGTGAAGAAGATCTTGTGAAAATCAAGCAGGCCAAAGCAGTAGGGGAATCATTTGGCTATTACTTCAATGAAGGCGGCGAGGTTGTACATAAGGTTCAGACCATCGGCCTTCAGCTGGATGACCTATCACAAATTGAACATGTCATTGCAGTGGCAGGCGGCTCTACAAAGGCTAAAGCCATCGCTGCATACATGAAACGGGCACCATCCTCTACCATTTTAGTGACAGATGAAGGTGCAGCAAAACAGTTGATAAAAGGGTAATCCCTTTTCAAATATAAAATCTACCTTTTCAAGGAGGAAATAATCATGGCAGTTAAAGTTGGTATTAACGGATTTGGAAGAATCGGGCGCGTTGTTTTCCGTGCAGCTCTTAAAAACCCTAATGTAGAGGTTGTAGCAGTTAATGACCTTACAGATGCAAACATGCTTGCACACCTTTTAAAATATGATTCCGTACACGGAACATTAAATGAAGAAGTAACTGTTGACGGCGACTCTCTAGTTGTTGGCGGCCATAAAGTGAAGGTTCTTGCTGAGCGCGATCCTGCTCAATTAGGATGGGGAGATCTTGGCGTAGAAGTAGTAGTAGAATCAACTGGCCGTTTCACAAAGCGTGCTGACGCTGCGAAACATCTTGAAGCTGGTGCGAAGAAAGTAATCATCTCAGCTCCTGCATCTGATGAAGATATCACAGTTGTTATGGGTGTTAACCATGAGAAATATGATGCTGCAAACCACCATGTAATCTCTAATGCATCTTGTACAACAAACTGCTTGGCTCCATTTGCAAAAGTATTGAACGACAGCTTCGGAATCAAACGCGGTATGATGACAACTGTTCACTCATACACAAATGACCAGCAAATTCTTGACTTGCCGCACAAGGACTACCGCCGTGCACGTGCAGCAGCTGAAAACATCATTCCTACAACTACTGGAGCTGCAAAAGCAGTATCTCTAGTATTGCCTGAACTTAAAGGCAAACTGAACGGTGGAGCTATGCGTGTTCCAACTCCAAACGTTTCTCTTGTTGACCTTGTTGCTGAGCTTGACAAAGACGTAACTGCTGAAGAAGTAAACAATGCACTTAAAGCAGCTGCTGAAGGCGACCTTAAAGGCATCCTTGCTTACAGCGAAGAGCCATTAGTATCTGGAGACTACAACGGAAACCCTGCATCATCTACAATCGATGCACTTTCTACAATGGTTATGGAAGGCAACATGGTAAAAGTAATCTCATGGTATGATAACGAAACTGGTTACTCTAACCGTGTAGTTGACCTTGTTGACTACATCGCTCAAAAAGGACTTTAATCAAAAATATTCGTTTTGCGAAGAGTTCACAAGCTGAATTTTTTCTCTAAAAAAACACCTCATCTTGTTGGATATTCAAATCGCTAACGTCTATAATGGATAAGGGTAAAAGGGGAGCAGGGAAACATTCCCTCTCCCTTTTGTTTTAAGTAAAACTATTTAACTGGGATGGTGCTAAGCCCCGGAACCTGAGGCTTAAGCTTATGAGTCGTCAGGCAGGGCGCTTTTCGCTTTTCTGGTAAGGAGGTCCTTTTGCTATGAACAAAAAAAGCGTTAAAGATGTGGAGTTAAAGGGTAAGCGTGTATTCTGCCGGGTTGATTTCAATGTTCCGATGAAAGAGGGGCAGGTAACAGATGAAACTCGCATCAAAGCAGCTCTTCCAACGATTGAATACTTGATGAACCAGGGTGCAAAAGTAATCTTAGCCAGCCATTTGGGCCGTCCGAAGGGTTCAGTTGTTGAAGAATTGCGTTTAACACCAGTAGCAAAGCGTTTGTCCGAGCTTCTAGGCAAAGAAGTGAAGAAGGCGGATGAAGCATATGGTGATTCTGTAAAAGCTATGGTTGACAAGTTAAGTGAAGGAGATGTTCTGCTTCTTGAAAACGTGCGTTTCTATGCCGGCGAGGAAAAGAATGATCCGGAGCTTGCAAAGGCATTTGCTGAGCTTGCAGATGTGTATGTGAATGATGCATTTGGAGCAGCACACCGTGCCCATGCTTCAACAGAAGGTATTGCTCATCATCTTCCTGCCGTATCAGGACTTTTGATGGAAAAGGAACTTGATGTACTTGGAAAAGCACTTTCCAATCCTGAGCGCCCATTTACAGCTATCATCGGCGGTGCAAAAGTAAAAGATAAGATTGGCGTAATTGAAAACCTTCTTGAAAAAGTAGACAACCTGATCATTGGCGGAGGGCTTGCTTATACCTTTGTAAAAGCTAACGGCCACGAAGTAGGAAAGTCACTTCTTGAAGAAGATAAAATTGACCTTGCAAAATCGTTTATGGAAAAAGCAAAGGAAAAAGGTGTGAACTTCTACATGCCTGTTGACGTTGTGGTTGCAGACGATTTTTCAGAGGAAGCCAATATTAAGACAGTCGCAATTGAAGAAATTCCTTCTGATTGGGAAGCACTTGATATCGGACCTAAAACGCGCGATATCTACAGCGATGTCATCCAGAATTCAAAACTTGTCATTTGGAACGGACCAATGGGTGTGTTCGAATTAAATAAATTTGCAGGCGGTACAAGAGCAGTGGCTGAGGCTTTAGCAGAAGCAAACGATACATATTCAGTCATTGGCGGCGGCGATTCTGCAGCAGCAGTTGAAAAATTCCACCTTGCAGACCGCATGAGCCATATCTCAACAGGCGGCGGCGCTTCCCTTGAATTTATGGAAGGAAAAGCTCTGCCTGGCGTTGTTGCTTTAAACGATAAGCAGTGACAGGCACCACCCGAAATTTGTCGAATACAAGACACTATTAAAATGCATGAAAGGACGTGCACCATGCGCAAACCAATTATTGCTGGAAACTGGAAAATGCATAAAACACTTCCGGAAGCGAAAGTCTTTCTTGAAGAAATCAGTGGCTTAGTGCCTGGGAAAGAGCAGGTAGATACAGTTGTATGTGCACCTGCGCTATTCCTGGAGCGCCTTGCTGAAAGCTCAAAGGGATCCGATGTTGAAATCGGAGCGCAAAACATGCACTTTGAGGAAAGTGGAGCTTTCACAGGCGAAATCAGCCCGGTCGCGCTTGAAGACCTTGGGGTTAAATACGTAATCCTTGGACATTCTGAGCGACGTGAAATGTTTAATGAAACAGACGAGTCCGTTAATAAAAAGACATTGGCTGCATTCAAACACAATTTAACGCCAATCGTTTGTGTCGGCGAATCTTTAGAACAGCGGGAAAATGGCGAAACCATGGACCTAGTAGGCTCTCAGGTTGAGAAGGCCCTGGCTGGCTTAACAGAAGAACAGGTAAAACAAACGGTTATTGCTTATGAGCCAATCTGGGCAATCGGAACAGGCAAATCTTCTACTTCTGCAGATGCGAATGAGGTATGTGCCCATATCCGTTCAGTTGTTGCAAAGCAATTTTCACAGGCTGCAGCAGATGCAGTCCGCATTCAGTACGGCGGCAGTGTAAAGCCTGGAAACATCAAAGAATATATGAGCCAGCCTGATATTGACGGAGCTCTTGTAGGCGGCGCGAGCTTACAGCCTACAGACTTTCTTCAATTATTGGAGGCAGGCAAGAATGAGTAAATCTCCAGTTGCATTAATCATCTTAGATGGTTTCGCATTGCGTGGCGAGCGGATGGGAAATGCCGTTGCCCAGGCAAAGAAACCAAACTTCGAACGCTACTGGAATACCTACCCTAACGCAACGCTGACAGCAAGCGGGGAAGCAGTAGGTCTTCCGGAAGGGCAAATGGGAAACTCTGAAGTAGGACACTTAAACATCGGCGCAGGCCGGATTGTTTATCAGAGTCTTACAAGAGTGAACGTGGCCATTCGTGAAGGGCAGTTTGAGAAAAACGATACTTTCCGTTCTGCGCTTGACCATGTGAAAAAAACTGGCACGGATCTTCATTTGATGGGACTTCTTTCAGATGGAGGCGTTCACAGCCATATTCAGCATTTATTCGCACTGCTTCGCATGGCCGCTGAAGAAGGCGTTAAGAATGTCTATGTTCATGGATTCCTTGATGGACGTGATGTTGGCCCGCAAACGGCAACAGGCTACATTAAAGAAACACAGGAAAAAATGAAGGAGTACGGAGTCGGCAAATTTGCGACGATCTCCGGCCGTTATTATTCGATGGACCGCGACAAACGCTGGGAGCGTGTGGAAAAGTCTTACCGTTCCATGGTGTATGGCGATGGCCCTGCTTATAGCGATCCCCTGGATTTAGTTGAAGATAACTATAAAAATGGTATCTTTGATGAGTTCGTCATTCCATCTGTCATTACAGCAGAAGATGGCAAGCCGGTTGCAACGGTTAAGAAGGATGATGCAGTTATTTTCTATAACTTCCGTCCTGACCGGGCAATTCAGATTTCGAACACTTTTACAAACAAAGACTTCCGTTCCTTTGATAGAGGGCCAGGACATCCGGAGAACTTGTTTTTCGTATGTTTAACCCACTTCAGTGAAACGGTTGACGGATATGTTGCGTTCAAACCGACGAACCTTGATAATACCCTTGGTGAGGTATTGGCGCAAAACGGAAAAAAACAGCTGCGCATTGCAGAAACAGAGAAATACCCTCATGTGACGTTCTTTATGAGCGGCGGACGGGAAGAGAAGTTCCCTGGCGAAGAGCGGATTCTGATCGACTCACCAAAAGTAGCTACCTATGACCTTAAGCCTGAAATGAGTGCTTATGAAGTGACGGACGCGTTGCTGAAGGAAGTAGAAGCTGACAAATTCGATGCGATCATCCTGAACTTTGCCAACCCGGATATGGTGGGGCATTCAGGTATGCTTGAGCCTACAATTAAGGCGGTTGAAACGGTTGACGAATGTCTTGGAAAAATTGTTGACCTGATTATTTCAAAAGGCGGAAAAGCGATCATCACAGCTGACCATGGAAATGCCGACGAGGTTATTACACTGGAAGGCAGTCCGATGACTGCCCACACAACAAATCCGGTTCCGGTCATCGTCACACAGGATGGCTCAGAACTACGAACAGACGGAATTCTAGGAGACCTAGCTCCAACTGTTCTGGACCTGCTTGGACTAGAAAAACCGGCTGAAATGACAGGAACATCATTACTGAAAAAGTGACAGGCACCACCCGAATTTTGTCGAAAATAACTTTTTACCATAAAGGAGAGAATTACTATGCCATTTATCGAACAAGTATACGCACGTGAAGTATTGGATTCCCGCGGTAACCCAACAGTTGAAGTTGAAGTTTTAACAGAGTCAGGATTTTTCGGACGCGCGATTGTTCCTTCTGGAGCATCCACTGGTGAGCACGAAGCAGTAGAGCTTCGTGACGGCGACAAGTCCCGCTACCTTGGAAAAGGTGTTCAAAAAGCGGTAGATAACGTGAACAACCTGATTGCAGAAGCTGTAATCGGCTTGGACGTAACAGACCAGGTTGGCATCGACCGCACAATGATCGCATTAGATGGAACTGAAAACAAAGGCAAGCTTGGCGCTAACGCTATCCTTGGCGTATCTATGGCTTGTGCACATGCAGCTGCTGAGTCTGTAGGACTTCCTTTATACCGTTACCTTGGAGGCTTCAACTCGAAGCAGCTTCCAACACCAATGATGAACATCATCAACGGCGGATCTCATGCTGACAACAATGTGGACTTCCAGGAATTCATGATCATGCCTGTAGGAGCGCCTACTTTCAAAGAAGCTATCCGCATGGGTGCTGAAGTATTCCATTCATTAAAGAAAGTTTTATCTGGCAAAGGACTAAATACAGCTGTAGGTGACGAAGGCGGTTTTGCTCCAAACCTTGGTTCTAACCGTGAAGCGCTTGAAGTTATCATCGAAGCGATCTCTAATGCTGGCTACGAAGCTGGTAAAGATATCTACCTTGCAATGGACGTTGCTTCTTCCGAGTTCTACAACAAAGAAACAGGCAAATACGATCTTGCAGGGGAAGGCCGCACTGGCTTAACTTCTGAAGATATGGTCAACTTCTATGAAGAGCTTGTAAATGAGTTCCCAATCATCTCAATTGAAGATGGTCTTGATGAAAACGACTGGGAAGGCCATAAACTATTAACTGACCGCATTGGCGGAAAAGTTCAGCTTGTTGGTGATGACTTATTCGTTACAAACACGAAGAAGCTTGCTCAAGGTATCGAGCAGGGAGTTGGCAACTCAATCCTGATCAAAGTAAACCAAATCGGTACATTAACTGAAACGTTCGAAGCTATCGAAATGGCAAAGCGTGCAGGCTACACTGCAGTTGTATCTCACCGTTCCGGTGAAACAGAAGACGCGACAATTGCTGACATCGCTGTTGCAACAAACGCTGGCCAAATCAAAACTGGTTCTATGTCACGTACAGACCGTATCGCGAAATACAACCAGCTTCTTCGCATCGAAGACGAGCTTGGCGATTTAGCTGTATACGATGGATTAAAATCTTTCTATAACTTGAGCAAGTAATTTTGCTGTGCAGCCGTCCCGGGTGGGGCGGCTGTTTTTTGATGGGAAAAGGCTCGGAGCTATTTGAACGCATATAAAATTATTTATCCGCACAAAAATTCATGCTTTGCGCACATAAAAAATTTTATCCGCACAAAAAAGGGTGCTGTCCGCACAAAAAACGGTGCTATCCGCACATAAACTAGTTATTCAAGTAAATCTAAAACAGATTTTGAGTGCTTTTGCACGTAAAACCGCCTGAAAGTGCACTATATAGCCCATCCTCTTGTGTCGAGCCTTAAAATTCTATTGTGAATACCACCAAAATGTGATAAATTAAGAATAATGTGATTGTACGTTTTCAGGAGGTGGCTTCATGCATACATTATTGATTACCCTTTTAGTCATTGTTTCGATTGCTCTTATTGTAGTTGTACTCCTTCAGTCTGGTAAAAGCGCAGGTCTTTCCGGTGCCATTTCAGGTGGGGCTGAGCAGCTTTTTGGAAAGCAAAAAGCGAGAGGTATTGATCTGGTTCTTCACCGCGTCACGGTGGTTCTTTCTGTTTTATTCTTTATCCTTACTGTTTTAGTATCTTATTTTGCAATATAAATGAATGCAGCGCCTGGCCTTCAGAAGGTCAGGCTTTTATTTTTTTATTGGCAGATGCCCTTAAGAATGCTTTTTATTGGCATGTTCTCCCTCTGTTTGCTAAAAATAAGGAATGCGGATTCAATCAAACGTTTGATTAATAAAATTATAGGAATTATAAAGGTAAAAGGAGTTTTATCAATGAGAGTTGTTGCACCAAAACCGTTTACATTTGGAAATGGAAAAAGAGCAGTCCTGCTCCTGCATGGCTTTACTGGAAATACAGCAGATGTACGAATGATGGCGAGGTTTCTTGAGACTAAGGGCTACACCTGCCATGCACCGCAATATAAGGGACATGGGGTTCCGCCTGAAGAGCTTGTTCATACAGGCCCGGAAGATTGGTGGAAAGATGTCATGGAAGGGTACGAATTTCTAAAAAACAAGGGACATAATGAAATTGCGGTGGCCGGACTTTCCCTTGGCGGCGTATTTTCCCTTAAATTAGGTTACACTGTACCTGTAAAGGGTATTGTCCCGATGTGCGCACCTATGTACATAAAAAGCGAAGAAGTCATGTATGAAGGAATTCTGAGCTATGCAAGAGAATATAAAAGACTTGAAGGAAAGACGGAAGACCAAATTGAGCAGGAAATGCAAGAGTTTCAGAAAACACCGATGAATACATTAAAGGCACTCCAGGAACTGATCGCGGATGTGCGCAATCATGTGGATATGATTTACTCTCCAACATTTGTTGTACAGGCACGTCATGATCATATGATCAATACCGATAGTGCTAACATCATTTTCAATGAAGTGGAGAATGACTTAAAAAAGCTGAAGTGGTATGAAGAATCCGGGCACGTCATTACTCTTGATAAAGAGCGTGACCAGCTGCATGAAGATGTTTATGAGTTTTTAGAGCAGCTTGATTGGGAAGAATAAAAACAAATAATCTCCCCAAGGAGGGAAGAAGATATGGAAAATAATATACAACAGCTGATCGACAAGCTGCTTCATTACATGAAAGATGAAGCATATAAGCCATTGACGGTCCAGGAGCTGGAGGCTGCATTTGGAATTGAGGATTCCACAGGCTTCAAGGATTTCGTCAAGGCGCTTGTTGTGATGGAGGAAAAAGGGCTTGTCGTCAGAACGAGAAGCAACCGCTATGGCCTCCCGGAAAAAATGAACCTGATCCGCGGGAAGCTTTCCGGCCATGCAAAGGGGTTTGCCTTTGTTATTCCGGAAGAGCAGGGAATGGATGATATATTTATTCCGCCCAATGAAACAAATAATGCCTTAAATGGCGATATTGTTCTTGCCCGTGTGACGACTGAAAGTTCAGGCCAGAGGCGGGAAGGCACGATTGTGCGCATCTTAGAGCGCGGTGTCACACAAATTGTCGGAACCTATACGGAAAGCAAGCATTTTGGATTTGTCATTCCGGATGATAAAAAGTTTGCCAGCGATATTTTTATCCCTAAAGCAGCATCTAAGGGGGCTGTGGAAGGACACAAGGTCGTTGTAAAACTGACGACTTATCCAGAAGGCAGAAAGAGTGCAGAAGGAGAAGTTATCGACATACTTGGGCATAAAAACGATCCGGGTGTGGATATTCTGTCTGTTATTCACAAACATGGCCTTCCGCTTGAGTTTCCGGAAGAGGTGCTTAAGCAGGCCGAGGAAACGCCGGATACGATTGATCCAAGTGAGCTTGAAAACCGCCGTGACTTGAGAAACGAAGTCATTGTCACAATAGACGGTGCAGATGCAAAGGATCTTGACGATGCAGTAATGGTTAAGAAAATGGATAACGGCAATTACAAGCTGGGCGTTCATATTGCCGATGTCACATACTATGTACGTGAGGATTCTCCGATTGACAGGGAAGCTGAGGAGCGGGCAACCTCTGTGTATTTAGTGGACCGGGTCATCCCGATGATACCGCATCGATTATCAAATGGCATTTGCTCATTGAATCCGAAGGTAGACCGGCTTACCCTTTCCTGTGAGATGGAAATCACATCGGATGGGGAAGTGGTGAATCACGAGATTTTCCAGAGTGTGATTAAAACAACGGAGCGAATGACTTATTCAGATGTGAATAAGATCCTGGAAGAGCAGGACGAGGAACTTATCAACAGGTATCAATCTCTTGTGCCGATGTTTGAGCTGATGAAGGAGCTTTCTCTGATCCTTCGTAAAAAAAGAATGCACCGCGGAGCCATCGACTTTGATTTTAAAGAAGCGAAGGTTATTGTGGATGAAGATGGCAACCCGACAGATGTCGCTTTGCGCGAACGCTCGATTGCGGAGCGCCTGATTGAAGAGTTTATGCTGGCAGCGAATGAAACGGTTGCTGAGCACTTCCATTGGATGGATGTGCCGTTTATCTACCGTATTCATGAAGATCCGAAGGAAGATAAGCTCAGAAGATTTTTCGAGTTTATCACAAACTTCGGCTATATTGTAAAAGGAACAGCTAATTCTGTACACCCGCGGGCACTTCAGGAAATTATCGAAGAGGTTCAGGGAAAACCGGAAGAAATGGTTGTAAGTACAGTGATGCTCCGGTCAATGCAGCAGGCGAAGTACTTTGAAGAGAGCCTTGGGCACTTCGGGTTATCAACAGAGTTTTACACACACTTCACATCACCGATCCGCCGTTACCCGGACTTAATTGTCCACAGACTTATCCGCACTTATTTAATTGAAGGTAAGCTGGATCAGGCGACAAGGGAAAAATGGAACGTGCAGCTGCCGGATATTGCGGAGCACTCTTCCAATATGGAACGCCGTGCAGTTGAAGCGGAACGCGAAACAGACGAGCTGAAGAAAGCGGAATATATGGCTGATAAAATCGGCGAGGAATATGATGGGATCATCAGCTCTGTTACAAACTTTGGCATGTTTGTCGAGCTTCCTAACACAATTGAAGGTCTTATCCACGTCAGCTATATGACGGATGATTATTACCGCTATGACGAACGCCAGATGGCAATGATCGGGGAGCGTACGGGTAATGTCTTCCGCATTGGCGACGAGATTACGGTCCGTGTCGTAAATGTTAACAAGGATGAACGCTCGATTGATTTTGAAATCGTCGGCATGAAGGGAACCCGCAGACGGGAAACCCGTGAAGCGCCAAAGGTGTTCAAGACAGGCAGCACAGAGAAAAAGCCTCGCAGAGGGAAGTCTGACCAAGGAAAAGGAAACAGTTCAGGCGGCCCGAGAAAGAAAAAAGAGAAAAAACATTACGAGAATGCGCCGAAAGCAAAGCGGAAGAAAAAGAAGCGTTAAAAAGCGGGAGGGCCTTTGAGGCTCTCTCTTTCCTTCCTGGCAGGGCTCCGCGTTGAGAGGGGCCCGCAATTTTGCTATAATAGAGGAACCGCTAGAGAACGGATGCTGCATTTCCTGATTAAAGGAAAAGGGAGCAAAGGGGGATTTAATATGCCAAAAGGAACTGGCAAAATGGTTGCGCAAAATAAAAAGGCATATCATGACTATGCTATAGAAGAAACATATGAAGCGGGCATTGTTCTGCAGGGGACAGAGATTAAATCGATCCGTGCGGGCAAAGTGAATCTGAAGGACTCATATGCCAGAATTCAAAATAATGAAATCTATCTTTTCGGCATGCACGTCAGTCCTTATGAGCAGGGGAACCGCTACAATCATGACCCGCTAAGGACCAGAAAGCTTCTCTTGCACAGAAAAGAAATCAGCAAGCTGATTGGTGAGTCTAAGGAAGTTGGCTACTCAATCGTTCCATTAAAAATGTACCTCAAAAATGGTTATGCCAAAGTTTTAATTGGCCTGGCGCGTGGTAAAAAGAAATATGACAAGCGTGAGGATCTGAAGAAGAAAGAAGCCAAGCGTGAAGTAGAGCGTGCTTTCCGCGAAAGACAGAAAATGTAAATCCAGAACCTTACAATTGAAAAATGAGTTCAGTGTGTTATAATAGTAATTGTCACAGCGAGTGACATAAACTTTAGCTCATCTATTTCGAGCTTATCCGAACGTTAGCGTGCTGAATAAGATTCGGCGCAGACCTTTTATAATGGGGACGCTACGGATTCGACAGGGATAGTTCGAGCTTAGGTTGCGAGTCGAGGGGATCGGCCTCGTTAAAACGTCAAAGCCAATAACTGGCAAAACTCAAAACAACTTCGCTTTAGCTGCCTAATAGGCCTTTAGCGGTTCGCCCCTCCATCGCCCATGTGGTAGGGTAGCGGACTCACTCTTAGTGGGCTACGCCGGATTCCACCGCCTGAGGATGAAGGAAGAGAACAACCAGGCTAGCTGGCCGGACGCCCGTCGATAGGCATAAGGATCAGCGAACTGCGAATATATCGACTACACTCGTAGAAGCTTAAGTGCCGATATTTCTGGACGAGGGTTCGACTCCCTCCGTCTCCACCAAATACATATTTGGTGGTTTTTTATTTGTTATAAAGCTTAAAGCGTATGAGTTTATACTTTTGCTTTAAAGAATAAGTAATATTATTCGCTTTTAATACTGCATGAAGTTTATATTAATTATTCCAAACTTTTGATCTGCATAAGAGGGACAAAGTATAAGAAAACTCCATTGCTATTAAATAGCTTTGGAGTTTATTTTTTAAACTTTGTTATTATGTGGTTTCGGTTTAACAATTAAAGGGGGGAGTATTTCGTCGTCCCTGGCAATTGTATTGTGGTCCAAATTATTTAAATTACCCTTAGAATAATTAACTCCAGCTGAGCAACCGCTCATAAGTATACCGATAGTAAATGAAGAAATTAGTAGAAATTTTTTATTCATAATAACACTCCTTATACTGTTAGATGTGATTTCTTTAAGTATTCCCTTGACATTACAAAAAAATTAGCTGCATTTTTATATTTTCCAATAGAATAATAGTGGTCACCCAGAAACTTACAATAATTCGATAAAGAAAAATACTTCTTATCCTTTTCTAATGCAGGAACTATTTTAGAGAACATAATTTTATGTATTTCTTCATATTTTTCATGTAATAATAAATTATAAAAGTTAAATTCTATATAAAGTTGGTTTTTTAGGTTCGGGTAAATTGCTAATAAATCAAAGCCATTCTGTAAAAGTTGAAATATCTCTTTATTACTACCTTTTTTATGAAGTTCCTTAACTAAAGAAAGGATAGTTTGTGCGTGAACCAAAGGAGTTAGTTGATCCTCTTTACTTAAAATTTCCTGAAAAAGTTCAATTGCTTTATCTATCTCTCCGATTACACCGTATAGATAACCTAAATTATGTTGGATCGTCAGGAAAATGTCTTGATATTGGATCTTGCCTGCTAAATCTAATGATGTTTGATAATGGGATATTGCTTCTTCTATATTATTATTTCTTCGATGAATAATCCCCAATAAAACATGACAGTCTACACATCTCTTAAACAGGTATAGCTCTTGGTAAAGCCCTAGAGCTGATTGACAATATTTTAAACATGTAGAGGTCTTTTTTAATCTTGCTGCGGCCAGTGAATACGCATAATACAAGTCAGCCAATTCTAAGTTACTTAAAGTAAACATGGATACTAGATTTACTGATTTTTCGAAAAAATAAAATGACTTTTCTGCTTTTTGTGTATGGTAGTAATAATAACCCAATGCTTTATAAAAGATATACCTTAGCTCAGATGAAAGCTGGGCTTCCTTAGAAAATATGGATTGAATCAGATGAGGGAGTTCCCTGAACTGTTTTGTTTCCACGAAATAGAAAATTGATATGACTTCAAATCTAGATTTTAATGCTTCACTAAAGTCCTTATCTAAAAGTTTTTTGAAAACCTTATTAGCACTTTGGATGTCCTTATTTAATAAGAAATTATAAAACTCTTGAATCTCTTTTTCCTCATTTTCATTAATTTGAAAATTATCTTCGATACCTAATCTTTTTATTATTAAATTTTTAATCTCTTCACTGGGATAAATGACTCCATTTTCAATCTTAGAAAGATATGAAACTGAGCAAATCCCAATAGCAAGTTCACGTTGATTAATTCTTTTTAAAGTTCTTACATATTTGATCTGTTGACCAAAAGTAAAACTCTCCAGCACTTTACCCCCCCTTTCTCAATTTTGTATATGTATATATTACTATATATGGTAATATTTTGTAAGTTTATAGGGGATGGTATCCTGTCGAATATGGGAGTTGTATTTTTGAATTAAATTAAATAAAAACCAATATAATTCAAATTATTGAACTTGTTATTAAATAATTTCTAATTTAATAGGAATATTTTTGAGTAAATGTACAACTAATTGAAATGTCCTTATAGTTGCATAGAAAAATACTTTGATCATCCGCTTAACCCTTTTCAGTTCAATTTATTAAGTTTTTTTGAATTTAGCTAACTACAAAAACTTTTTTGGTTAAGTTTTTGTTCATAGGATTTATTTTAACCCCTGATAATTGCATCGATTAAAAAAAATAGTTCATCTTTTTGAATTTTATTGATTTCTCGCCCCCTGCCATTACAGTTATTTTATACTAATTGTGTAATCTTACTATGAGGGGGAATTAAAGTTTAATTAATGCTATTGTTTAGGAAAAAAGATACAGTGATTAAGGTATAAAACATTTACGATAGGCAAGCCATGGATTATATTTTGCTGGATTTTTGTAAATGAAGTTTGCCAAAAGCAGCAGAATCATTATTTCAAGAATGATGAGTGGACCTTCTTATGATGTACAACAACATAGGTTAGAATAATTAAATATTTTTAACTGTGGAGGAAAAAATGGGTCATTCTATTGGAGAGAAGCTTAAATATCTGAGAAATAAGTACACTCTTACTCAAGCTGAAGTAGCAGAAGGGATTTGTTCTCAAGCTATGATAAGTAAAATAGAAAAGCACGAAGAACTTTACCCATCTGCTCACTTATTATATGAGTTAAGTAAAAAATTAGGTGTTCCAATTGGTTATTTTTTTTCAGATGACTTTAATGCAGCAAATTATGTACAAATTACAATTGAAGAAATTTGTCGTCATACCGAGGAAAAGGATTTCTTTACGGCTTATGAATTAATTAAATTAGAAAAGAGGAATCCAAACTTTAAAAATAATGATGCTGCTATGAGTTATTTGCTTTGGCAAGAAGCGATTTGTATTAGTGAAATCACTAATAACCATAGGCTCTCTATAAAAATAATTGATAATTTATTTATTAATAAAAAGTTCTATTCACTTGAAGAAATAAATATGTTGAGTAGTAAAATCACCTTTTTATTACGTTGTGAAGAAATTGAGGAAGCTTATAATCTTCAAATCGACATTTTAAAAAGGTTAAATAAGCTCCCTTTTTTCAATCTTCACTATAGCAGATTTCTTATCATTAATATCTATTTTCTTTGCTCACAGGCTGCATTCTATTATGGAGATATTAAAAAAGCCATTTCTCATTGCCAGGAGGCAATAAGAATTTGTCATAAAGAACAAACATATTACAAATTGGCTGAATTAAAAGAATTAGAGATAAATATAAAGAATAACTCAAATGGGAGAAAATACTATAGTTCTGTAGAGTGTATACCTGTTTAGTTGGTTCCACTCTCAGCATTGATTATGATCAGCTGTCCGTAATGAACAGCTGATCTTTTGTTAAGGAAAGGGATATGGTTCAATAGGCAGAATTCTGTTACATAGCCTTCTTATTAATTACAAGCTGGTAACCATAGTAGAACACTGATAATAAATAAAGACCTATAAGACTAAAAAAGGATACTTCATTCATATATCCGAATAAAGTTAATGTTAAAAGTCCTAAGCAAAACATTACGACCATAAGGTCAAAGGCTTTAGACTTTGCTTTTTGCTTAATCACTATATTTCTCTCATCATTTTCTTCAATTACATCCTCTTTAGTCTTATATTTATTATCTAATATTACCATAACACCACCAAATAGAAGCATAAATCCACATCCCCCTACAGCAATTGGAACTAAATCCAATCTATCAAAAGGGATGTTTAAAACATCAGCTCCAACGGCCCCCAAAACAATACCTGATACCAGTAAAAAAGATCCCAAAATGGTTATAAACCAACTTAAAGTTAGTTTATTTTTCATTGTATGTTTCCTCCTCATAAATAAAAATGTCTTCAATACTCATGTTAAAAAATCTTGCAATTTTAAAAGCCAAAATAATGGAAGGGTTATATCTTCCGTTTTCTAACGAGCCAATTGTTTGTCGGCTTACTTCTAATGCGGAAGCAAGTTCCTCTTGTTTTATTCCGCATTTCTTTCTAATTTCTTCTAATCTGTTCTGCATACCTTAACTCCTTCGCAAGGGAAAGTTAACTTTCCATCATTATATAATGAACTGAAATTTATGTAAAGTTAACTTTCCGTAAAATTCAAAAAAATTACAAATCATTTGTTTAAAGATATTTTACCGCATCCCCCCAGGTATATAACAAAGGCTGTTGCCAAATTAAATGCAGGCTGAACCAGCTGGTTACTATTTGGACAAGAAGCAGATGGCGTTGTATAAACTAGAGTTTAATATTTATTCACCTATTTGCTTATCCCGTGTTAGTGGTTAAACGTGTATAGGTATGCTCAGCAAGAGGCCTCATTGTTTAGGATTAATTTGAGAATTGTTTTTGACTTCATTGGGTAACCTAGGGAGTCTTCTGCTTATGTAATTGATTAAATATAGCATCCTAAACAAAGTACCCACTACTATTCCAAAAATAGTAATTTTCGCAAATAATGGACCCATCATGAATAAGAAACACCCTAAAATGGTAGTGAAAAAAATTGATACTAATAAATACATTAAAAATCACCCTCTATAGTTGTAAGAATTGAAGATGTAAAGCGAAAGAGGGAAGCTCAGTTCTGCTGGCTTCCCTAAATTTTTTGATATTTATAGTTAAACTGAAATCTTTATTTTATCTAGGTATTCTACAAAATTCTCGCATTCAAAAAGTCCATTATTTTTCCAATACAGATACTCAGCGTGGTCCTTAGGATAGTTATTGAACAAAAATCGATACGAAAGGAAGGCAGCCTCTATCGTATCATTACTCTTTACCTCTTTATCTCCTCTGGTATAAGCAATGATACTTTCAATATTATCCTCTATGTCGTCAAACAAAGCGGGATCAGGAATTAAACTAACTCTACCTACGCCAACGACCCCCATATAGTTCATCACCTTCTCCATGTAACTTAGGACATAATTTAGACCATTAGTTCCTGAAGCAAAAAACATCCCTGGTTTACCTGCTAACCTGAATAGATGCCCCCAGTATGCAAGTCTATCAATAAAAGCCTTCATATCCCCAGAAACATTATGAGAATATACCGGGCTGCCTAAGATGATGAAATCTGCATTTAATAATTGATTTTTAATTTTGTCCATATTATCTTCAACTAACTGATCCTGATTGCAGTATCCTTTTGTAAAGCAATTTTTACAACCTGTTGAGTGATTAATATTTGTTGATGATGCTGTGTGTAAATCTATATGGATATCTGAGTCGACTTCTTTCAGCCGTTCTATCAATTTTTTTAAATATATTGTTAAAGTGGATTCATCATTTCTAGAACCGATGTAAACGAAGATTTTTTTCATGCATTCCTATCCTCCAAATCATTCTAAAGTTAGAACTGACTTTACAGAATTCGGTGAAGAGACTCTTAATAATTGGTTACCTATACCAGCAAGACCCGTGAACATCCCGATCTTAGGAAAATGATCTAAACCAACAGTTAGGTATTGACCACGCTCTTTGGCGTCCTCCATAATTCCCATAGCCAGCTTTCTTGCTTGTAATAGGTATTCGTCATTCTGCAGATATTGAGATGCGGCAACTAAAATTTCGGTTGCTCCCATGTTGCCATGACAGATACAATCACTTTCTCTATACTTACTTTCATAAGTCATCTGCAAGGCTCTTTCAATTTCACTTTGCAGATTCTCATCAGCGTAATATTTAGTTAAGAGTATTCTGCTTATGCCAATCCCTAATGAACCATGACACCAGTCATATCTAATTAAAGAAGGATCATAAATAGCCTTATTTAGCCAACCGTTATGTTCAATAGAAAAAAATGATCGATCTTGGTTCAGTATCTCTAATCCTTTTTCGGTAAATGATTTAACATTAGTTAGGTGTCCTAATCTAAGTAAGACTAAAGCGATGGAACTTGCACCGTGGGCAAACCCGCCGATCAAATCTTCTTCTGAATTATTTAACTGTTGAACTAACTTATTGCCCAGCATAATGGAAGTTGTTAAATAGTCAAGGTTTTTAGTTTGCTCTAATAGGTTCAATACAACAGCAGCTATTCCAGCAGTTCCTTCAATCCAATCAAAATGTTCTATTGAATTGATGTTCTCGCTAATTAACTCTAATAATTTGTCTAATTTCTTCTCTGCCTCAGTATCATTTTCTTCCAAGAATAAAATTGAATAAGGGTACAGTAATGAAAATTTACCAGTTATAGCCGAATGATTGTCTTTGTGATTAATGATATGTTCTGCGGCAACTAGAACTTTATTTGCAAATTCCCTATACTCTTTGTCCTTAGTGACTTTATAAAGGTTATAATAGAATATAAAAACTCCAGCAAGGCCATCATATAAGTCACTGGGCAGGGCAGTAATATTATAGGAGTCACCTACTTCAAAAATATCTAACCAAGTGACAGTTTGTTCATCATCTGAATAAATAGCTAGTTTCCTTAATTCGCGCTCAACCTTTATGGCTTCCTGGATAAAAACATCAACAACCTCATTTGATTCTGTTAATTCTTTTTTATTGATAATATCATTTAGACTAAGAGGTACTTCTATTTTCTCTTTTGCCACTTTTCCCGTCTGTACCTTTATAACTGAAATTTGTTTATTGATTTCATTTTCATCCAGTTGTCTAATTTTATTTAGTAACCTATTATATGCAGTCTCTTTATATATTTCCTTAATCACATTTCCTTTACTATCTATCAAATCTGTTGAATTTACATTATTAAAGAATATAGGTATGTCATCGTTGAGCATGTCTCTATACTCACTTCTGATAACTTCTTTATATTGGTAAGGATATCCCCATATATTTTCTAAGATTTTGTCTCTGTCCAGGGCATCCCTTAAAAAGTCAGGGTGGTAAGTATATGCTAATAATGAAGCATACTGAGAAGTTCCTTTAGCTATTATTCTTACTTTTAAATTTTCAAATTGCTTTAAAACGCCATCGCTACTCAGCAGCTCTTCTTTATGGTCCATAATCACCAGACAGGTTTTTCTAAACCCATTAATAATCTCTTCGACATAATCTTGATACGGGACAATTTGATTATTGTACATTGGAAGGTTGTTTGAGCCTGCCATTTTTGACTCAACCATTCCATACATCATTGTGTCAGTGTTATTGTTTATTATTCCTTGAACTTCATATGGTAATGTTCTTTCTTGCCCGTTTAGGGCGCTAAGATCAATTCCTGCTTTCTGTAAAGTGTTGAACTTTATTTCACCAGGAAGCAGTAAAGTACTCGAAACGAAGTCAATTTTTTTTGTGCTTGCTTTATAATGGGCATTATCCAAACTTGTTAATGGGACACTAGTATGCAAAAGTGTTTCAGTATCTACTATTACTGGCGAAGCTCCTTTTGCAATGATATTTTCCATGTGCATATCTGTTCCATTCAAAATGTACATTACGGCAAGTATTTGCCCAAACTTTATATAATAATCTTTAATTTCATCAGTGCTGCTGCAATCCATCTGAGGAACAAACTCTTCGACAGAGAACTTATTGTCAAAGTTAATAATTCTATAAGTATCCATATCTAAGATGGACTCTTTACTATTTAGCCAATTAATTAAATTATGGTAGGCAATTGCTACTTGTGAATTTCTCGGTTTATAAAGGAACTTCTTTCCTGAGCTTAGAACAAATGATATAACAGCTTTTCCTTCATTATGGGAGTCACCCAAACCAGGCGAAATGCCCTTAACTATTTCTCCCTCATCCAGGTCAAATTCTTTGTATATGGCTGTTTTATTTTGGGTTAGATTATCCAAAAAATCGATGGTGTTCTTAACAGTAAAATGGGCATTAGTAGAAAGTAATCTTGTTAGTACGATGTACTCAGAATAGAAATCATTTAATCTCTTTTTATCTGTAAACAATCTGTTAAAAGAGTGAAACCTATCTTCTGGTGTATCTCCGCTTAATTCACCGCGTACTCTAGAAACATTTAGTTCTAAAAGAAGAGTTTTCATGGAAATTTGTACTGAGTTATATGTAAAAGCATATAAGACATCATTAATGACCTGTTTATTAAAAACAGTGCTGTACTTTTCAAAATGGGAAGATACTTCTTTTTCAACATATAACGTGAAAGGCCGTAGAATAAAACTAAAACCTTTAGAATTGTCATATTCACTATTATCTTGTTTTAACAGATTAAATGCCTTTTGAAACACCTTATACCAGGTTTGATCTTCCAAGAAAGTATGTATATCTTCACGTTCAACTGACATTAGCGCATTAGGGTTAACCGCTTTAGAAAACACATTCTGATTATAATCCATGATTTCAAGCATTTTTTCAAAGCTATGTGGCTGTACTATATTCTTTCTTTCTCTCCATTTTTGAAAACTCTCATCATCAAAAGCTCCATTGTCTTCATTTTTTATGATGTTATAGCGCTCATTTAAGGTAAGGCCTTTCATAAAAGTTAAAATATCTACTCCAATTTCTGTTTGCATGGTACCCCTCCTTCTTATAGTGAAAGGAGCCAAAAACGCAATAACATTTTTGGCCCTTCAGTAAAATTATTTACAAAATACTTTTGTTACAAGGTATGAGCCGACAAAACTAGCTGGTGCTGATACAAGTGCAGAAGTAAGAGCAATTGTAGGTGTTGCTTCCGGTTTAATATCTCCACTTCCACCACAAACTGATAGCATTTCATCAAACTCTAATTCATTAAAACTTGTACCTGACGGATGATTCTCCACTTTTTGACGGCTTTCAGGGTTCTTCCAACTTAAAATGATTTCTTCAGAACTCATATTAGTTCCCTCCTATTATCCAAGGCAGTTTTTGTTATATGTTACAATACCGCTGATCGCGCTTAGAGAAGCACTTCCAATTAATGATGCGGCAGCTGAAATACATTGAGTAGCTGTTGGTAGCGTAAGTGCTGAAATAATGGTTGGAGTTGCTTGTGTTTCAGCTGCTCCATTTACAGCGATCATTTCTTCAAAGCTTAATTCGTTGAAGCTTCTGCCACTTGGGTGATTAGCGCTCCCTCTTTCTTCTGGGTTTTTCCAGGCTTTAATTAGTGCTTCGTTTGACATAATTCCTACCTCCTAAAATTTTACTTCGTGTTGCAAATAGAATGCTAATGCAAAAAAAAACATAGTTCAACAAGTATTTTAAATAGTCAAATAATATAACTATAGTTATGCTAAGGATTAATTAAAAAATCCAATAAATTCTCGCGCATTCTACCGATTTCTAGTTCAATATGAAAATAGTTATATTTTGGAATATTTGTTTGAAACTGTAACTATCAAACTATATAATTTATCATGTATTAACCTCCCTAAGGGTAATTTTTCTAAAGCGTTTGTCGTTAACCGTGTTTTTTAAGAAATTACCTGTCTTCCTTTTAACAACAATTGAACATAACATTCAAAAGGAGTGGATAGTCATAAAAATTAAGAAAAGGCTCCCATTTATAGGTCAGATGGAGCATAGTGAATGTGGTTTAGCATGCTTAGCTATGCTATTAAATTATCATAGTCATCATGTCACATTATCAGAACTTCGAGATGAATATGGATCATTAGCAAGCGGTTATTCATTTTATGATATAGCATGTATGGCCAATGAAATGGGACTGAAGAGTAAGGGGTACAGAGTGGATGTAGGCGGGCTGAAGCAATTTGATTTACCAATAATATTACATTGGAACTATAATCATTATGTTATTTTGGAAAGGATTACTAAAAAACATTTTTTTATTGTAGATCCCTCTAACGGGAGGAAGAAATATACTATTCAGGAATTCTCTGGAGCGTTTACGGGAAACATTTTAACTGCTGTTCCGACTGATGCTTTTACTAAAAAGAAAAAACAAAAACAAAATGTTTTCTTAAGTTTTTTAAAAGAGTCAAAAAAGCTATTATTCACGCTAATTCTCTTGACATGTTTCCTGCAAGCTGTAGCTATTTCAATTCCTATAATTACACAGAAGTTTACAGATAAAATCTTAGGGGCTACCGATTTTAATTTGTTGGCTAGTACTGGAGCAGTATTACTATTTATTCTACTCGGTAACTTGTTTCTCTCTATTTCTAGATCTTTAGTTATCGCTAAATTCCAATCCAGTTTAGATGTTAAGATCATGTCAAAATTTATGAGTGTCCTGTTAAGGTTACCCTACTTATTTTTCGGAAATCGGGCAAGTGGAGACTTAATATTCAGAGCAAATTCCAACTCTCTAATTAAACAACTATTATCAAGCACAACCATTTCTTTGTTTATTGATGTGTTGCTAGTGATTAGTTACATGATAATAATGTTTACATATTCAGTCCCCTTAAGTTTAATCTTAATCTCAATCAGTGTGCTAATTGTAACAGTACTATTAGTTAATACCCGGATAATAAAAACACTTTCTGATGAGAATGTATCAAATCAGGCAGATGTACAAACAATTTTAGCGGATAGTATAAACGGTATTTCAGATATAAAAATGTTAGGTTTAGAAAATACTATTTTTAATAATTGGCAAGAAAGCTTTACGAAAGAGGTTAAAACTGCGGAAAAATTAAATATTTGGAGTGGAAGTATTCAAGCCATTACTAGTTCAATCCAATTAATAGTACCTCTATCTATGTTATGGTTCGGAAGTTTTTATTTGATAAGAGGTGATATTACTATAGGTGTTCTAGTAGCTTTTAGTACAATTTCATCTTCGTTCATTAGCCCGATCGTATCTCTAAGCAGCAGTTACACTCAAATTTTAAGTATAGGATCCTATTTTCAGCGAATAAAAGATGTAATAACTTCAACAACTGAAGATTATAGTAAAGAATTTATAAATATGGAGTTAGGAGGAGAGATCGAATTTAAAAACGTTTGCTTTAAATATTCCAAATATTCTAACCAGGTAGTTTCAAATGTATCATTTAAGGTAAAGAAAGGTGAAACTGTGGCAATTGTTGGACCATCTGGATCAGGAAAGAGTACCTTGGCAAAGCTGCTGTTAGGATTTTATACTCCTACGGATGGAGAGATCAGTTTAGATCATTATAAGATGGACAAGCACACCAGGGTTTCTTTAAGGAAACAGATTAGTTCAGTTCTTCAGGAATCAAAATTATTCAATCGAACCATTCTCGAAAATATCACAATGTTTCAAAAGGATATAGCTATTGAGGATGTTATTAAAGCAACCAAACAAGCAAATATTTACTCAGATATTATGAGTCTGCCAATGAATTTTCATACTAAGATATCAGAAGGTGGTAATAATCTTTCAGGAGGGCAAATTCAGCGTATATTAATTGCCCGTGCATTAATTCGAAAGACCCCTATTTTAGTATTGGATGAGGCTTCAAGTGCTCTAGATAATATTTCTGAACGGATTGTTCACGACAGCCTCTTAGAGTTAAATAGCACAAAAATTATAATTGCTCACAGGTTATCGACAATTAAAAATGCAGATAAAATCATTGTTTTGAAGGAAGGAAGAATAGTTGAAAATGGCACCCATGAAACCTTGCTCCAAGAAGAAGGACTTTATTACAATTTGTATAATAATATGAAGAAAAAAGATGTACAGACTGTTGGATAAATACTGTTGGGATGCTGATATTATCAGCGTCCCTTTAAATTGTTTTTACATATAATTTTAATTCATGGCTGCTAACCTAACATTTTATTACCCTGTTAAATTGATTATATTGCTTTTCAACCCATTAAATAAAAAGTGTAATGGTCATTTATAGGAATTCGCTTTGAATCCTATTTAAAATGAGAGAGTTATGATCTTATTAAAGAAAATAAGTATGAAAACAAAACTCAGAAGGGGCTATAGTTAGAAAAAAACGGCGCTGCTCACTCGCATGTCTCCTGGTTAGAGTGATTGGTTCCTTCACTGTCTATTATTCCCGCAATATAAGCTGCTTCAACACTTTCCATTTCACATCCCCCAGTGTAAAATAAGAATATACGTTCCCTTTTTGAGTATGACACAACTTTTTCTATTTACTAATGTAAAATTCAGATAATTCCCAGGCTTTCCCAATAGTGATATTAGGTAATACTTGTGAGTAATATAATGCAGACGGAGCTGTTATTAATGGGCCACAGAGGACGGAAATAGGGGCCAGCGGAGGGCAGCGCCGCGCATTGCTTCTTGAAATTGCCACGGAGGAATTTGCCCAGAAAGGCTATTTTCATACAAACAGCAGCATTGTGAAAAGGGCAGGTCTGACACAGCCTTCGTTTTACCTTTACTTTGATGCCAAGGTGCCATTTTTCAGGAGCTTATCGACCTGTTTCGCAGACGGATTTCTGAGCTTACTTCCAGTAGCCGTGTGGAAACAGGTGTTGATTTGTCATCATTGCCTGAACGAAAAACCTCAGATCTGACAGCTATCTTTGCATTTTTTAGGGAAAATCAGCATTTGACTCATCGGTTTTTGTGTTGCTTTGGATGCCGACGAATTTCAGGAGATACTTGCTGGTCAAATTGAAGCCAAACCTCTTGTCAGAGCAACAGTCAGGATAGTTCAGTGAAGATATTGATATGGGAATTGTCGCAGAGAGTCTGACAGGAATTATTGAACGCCTGACATCAACCAACTTATTTAAAGGGATAAAGGCTCCGGAAGATTTAGCAGGAGAAATTGTCAATTTATTCCTTTATCGAATGATTAAAAAAGCAGCACTCAATGAAGACTTCTGAGGGGAACAGAATCTTTACGGGAGAGTGGAAAAGGGTATGGAAACCTGTGAGGGGAAAATTGATAAAGAATGGGTAGAGCTCATATTGATAGCCAAACAGCTGGGGTTAACAATTGAGGAAATACAGGACTTTATGAAACAATCCACGATAGGGCCTATTAAAGGCAAGATTCAAGAAAACCATAAATAGCTTGATTATCCTGCGATTAATGGGAAGGATAGGATCAATGCGGAGGCTTTGGGTAATATTTACAGGAATGCTATCTGGAATTTTTCTGGGGTTATTTTTAAAGATGATTGAGATATCCACTGATATAAAAGTGTACACTTTGCTATTAAATGTGGATTACTTTCCGATTTTAAAAAACTACAATTTTCCCGAATCAATCGAATTTGTATTCCACCTAGTCATCTCCGGTATTTTAGCAGTCTGCCTATTTTTCATAATAAATAAATACCGCTGGAACAGAACCCAAATTATCACCCGCACTTTATTCATCACCTTTATTATAGGAGTCCTCCTTTATCCAACGACTGCATTATCTGTTCGAACCCCTGAACTTACATCTATTTCTGCCATGTTTTTTTGGCTGTTAGGCCATCTGTTATATGGACTGCTTCTTTCAATCTTTTTTATTAAAAGTGCACGTCTTTTTAGGTGATGGATTTCCCCTATAACCGCCTTTGGGCTAATGACTCCTGTCAGTTATATAGTAACTGGCAGGAGTCATTTTATTGTAAAATAAAAAAATATACGCCAATTACCGTTAAGTGCAAGCGCCGACAGGGCAAGGCGCTGTTCATATGTACAGACTAATGAATATGGAGGGAGCTGCATGATTTATTTATGGGTAGGGGCAGCAGGTTTTTTGGGTGCCTCTTTACGGTATAGCATTGGTGTTCTTCTCTTTCATGAAAGCACCGTTTTTCCGTTTGCTACTTTGATGGTTAATCTGGCTGGCAGTTTTCTTTTGGCTTGGCTAACAACTGGTCTGATGATGCGTGCTTCAATGCCGGCTCATATAAAAACAGCAATCGGAACTGGCTTTGTTGGATCTTTTACCACCTTTTCCACAGTAAGCGTTGAAACGGCAGCCCTCTTTCTCAATGGAAATACAGCTCTGGCCGTTGTTTATGTTGCAGCCTCCCTTTTTGGCGGATTATGGATGAGCCGACGGGGGTTTCAGGTGTGGAAAGGAGAAGAAGCCGAATGAGTACGTTATATGTTTTAATGGTGGGGATAGGCGGCTTCTTTGGTGCGATATCCCGGCTATGGGTCAGTCAGTTCATTAGTAAAAAGTTTGTGTCGAATTTCCCCGCTGCCACGCTTGTCATTAACTTAATTGGTTCACTTCTTCTTGGAGTCATGGTAGGCTCCGGAATAGAAGGAAGTCTTTTTATGCTGTTTGGCACAGGGTATATGGGGGCATTCACCACTTTTTCTACCTTGAAGCTTGAGGCGATACAGCTGCACATGGATAAAAGGAAAAAGGAGCTTATTCTATATACTTTTTTGAGCTATGGCGGCGGGATTCTTCTGGCCTTCCTGGGAATCGAACTGGGATCCCTCCTCAAATAAAGAAGTAACAGTTTTCTGTATATACTTAGGGAAGTTTGTATGATAACCTGCCTCGGAGAATTATGTTATGATAGCAAATAGCATCAAGGAGGTAATAAAATGTTTTGGGAATCTTATTTAACAAATGATAAATTATTGGACCTGGGAATATCCATTGGGATTTTTCTGCTGTTTCTCATTTTCCGGAAGCTTTTCGCTAAATATGTATTTACTCTTTTATTAAAGATTAGCAGAAAAGCGCCAAACGACTTTTTCTCACATCTATTTGTATCTTTTCAAAAGCCGATTCAAGGTTTTTTTATCATAATAGGGATCTATGTGTCTGTTGGTTACTTTCCATATCTAAATCAAAAAAACCCCTTGTTTTTAGATATTATAAGCTCCTCATACATTATTTTGCTTGCGTGGGGATTATACAATATGGCAGCCGCATCATCTGCCCTTTTTACTAGTTTAAAAGTTAGGTATAATCTTGAGATTGATAACATTCTTATTCCTTTCATTTCCAAGGCATTGAGAGTTATCATTGTGGCTATTAGTTTTAGCATTGTTGCCCAGGAGTTTGGCTACGATGTGAATGGGTTTGTAGCGGGGCTCGGATTAGGCGGTGTTGCCATTGCTTTTGCTGCCAAGGATGTACTGGGAAATTTGTTTGGCGGATTTGTCATTATTACAGAAAAGCCGTTCACGATTGGAGATTGGATTATGACGCCAAGCGTAGAGGGTACGGTTGAAGATATTTCTTTCCGGAGCACCAGAGTAAGGACATTTGCACAGGCGCTGGTCACAGTTCCTAATGCTACTTTAGCCAATGAATCAATTACAAACTGGAGCAAGATGGGAAAAAGGCAAATAAGCTTCAGATTGCGCGTTACTCATGATACGACTAAGGATCAAATGGCTAATGTTATAGGGCAGATTGAGTATCTGTTAAAGAATCATCCCGATATTCATCCAGAAACCATTTTTGTCACCTTTGACGATTATAAAGAAAATGGGCTTGATATCTTCCTTTATTTCTTCACTAAAACAACAAACTGGGGAGAATTCCTGAAAATTAAGGAAGAAATCAACTTTGAAATCATGGATATCCTTGAAAATGAGCGTGTATATGTTGCTATGCCAAGCAGAAAGCTATACTTGGATCCTGAAGGTGAAAACCAGCTGAAAAAAGACATCAGAGTGAGGCAGGAAACCTAATAAGATAAAAAAGGCGGAACTTAGAGTCCCGCCTTTTTATTTTATGAAAAGTTTATTCCATTGTTCAGCCTTTACTAATGCAAATGAATCTTCTCTCACTTCTTCCGGCTTTACTCCGCTGCCGATGATATAGTCGGCAAATTCCATCCCGACAAAATCAAATATGTATTGAAATTGCTGAACAAGGGGAAGTCCTTTTACTTTTGCGCTGCTGCCGCCTGTGATAACAACGTAAGCTTTCTTCTTAGCCAGCTCCTCTTTGAGGTTAAATCGTTCATCCCGTAAATATTGTGACCAGCGATCAAAGAAATCCTTCATCGGACCGCTCATGCCATACCAATACAAAGGGGTGGCAAATACAAAAACATCATGTGACTGCATCTGCTGCACTAATTCTTCATAGTCGTCATCGACTGGTGTAAAGCCGCCATCAGTATGCCTCTTATCCACAATCGGTTCAATATTCAGGTCCGCTAATTTTACCAGGGTGTGGTCAGTGCCTTCTACAATCTTTTTAGCCAAATACTCAGAATTTCCGTTTTCTCTCGTACTGCCCAGCAAGGCCAATACTTTCATTAAAATCGCCCCTTCACTACTATCGTCTTTTTATGAATTTTACATAAAACTAATTTGGGAAGCAAAGAAAGTAACTTTATTTAATAATTACGCCACCAATCGCTATGCCCAGCCAAAGAAGTTTTGTCAGAGAATATGATGCTTAGTAAAAAGGCTCAAACTAGATAACAGCAAACAGGCAGGAGCGATTTTTTTTATTGACAATCCAATTTACCTCCCTTAAAGTTAACTACGTTAATAGTTAAACTATTGAACAGTTAAATAATAGAATAATCAAATGGCGAGGTGAATATATAAATGAGTGTGCCTGACATTAAGAATTTGGTCGACCGGTATATTTCCGTTTCTTTTTCTGTTGAGAAAAAGGCTGCATCACTTGTGAAAAATCAGATTGGCAGCGACCTGACCAATGATCAGCATTTTACCTTGAGGTACATAAACCGGGCAGGTTCCTGTACTTCGTCAGAGCTTGCGGAAGTGTTCGATGTAAAAAAGAGCGCGATTACAGCAATGATTACTCGTATGTGGGAAAAAGGTCTGATTCAGCGGACACGTGATGAAAATGATCGCAGAGTCGTCTATCTGACACTTACCGAAAAAGGGAATGAGCTTTACATGAGAGCAGAAGAAAAGATTCATATCCTGGTAGAATCGCTGATAAATAAATTTGAACAGACCGAAATACAGCAGTTCATTGAAACCTTTGAAAAACTGGATCAAGTCCTATCGCAATCAAACGGGCAGTAATATTCCCGCTTTTAGACGCAGGCACTCATCGAAGAGTCACCAATGGGTTCAACTAACGATCAGCAGAGAGGAAGCCCTCTCTGCACTATCAGAAAACAAAACGGGGGATTAAATAGTGTACTCAATTATTAAAAGAAAATGGCTTGTCATAGTCGTATGGATCGCAGTGGCTGCCGGTTTGTTTCTGGCAGCGCCAAACATGGCTGATCTTGTCCGTGAAAAAGGTCAGATAACTGTTCCTGAAGAGTATTCTTCCACACTTGCCGGGGATATCATGCAAGAAGTGCAGAAACAGGAAGGCGGCGGGGATGAGACCCAGGTCGCACTTGTTTTTCATAATGATAAAAAGCTTACAGGAGAAGAAATCGAAGAAGCGGAAAAAGCTATCCGCATGCTTGAAGACAAAAGCAATGAATTGGGCATAACAGAAATTCTTACTCATTTTAATGAAAAAAGCTTAAAAGATCAGCTTGTTTCAGAGGATGGCAAGTCTATTCTGGCATCTGTCAATGTAAGCTGGAACGACCGGGAACCTGCTGAGCTGAGTGAAGAGCTATATAGTGCGATTGATGATGCCAAGGTAGATTACTATTATACAAGTGAATGGCTGATCAATGAGGATCTTATGAACAGTTCGCAGGAAGGATTGAAAAAGACGGAAGGAATAACAGTCGTCTTTATTCTGGTTGTACTGCTTCTGGTTTTCCGATCAGTGGTTGCGCCGATTATCCCGCTCATGACAGTAGGATTCACTTATCTTGCTTCACAATCCATTGTGGCGTTCTTAGTAGACAGGCTGGATTTTCCGATTTCAAACTATACCCAGATTTTCCTGGTAGCGATTCTGTTTGGGATTGGAACAGACTATTGTATTCTGCTGCTAAGCCGTTTTAAAGAAGAGCTTTCCTATAATGAAAGCACAGCGGACGCCATTGTGGCAACATACCGAAATGCGGGCCGCACAGTATTTTTCAGCGGCCTGGCTGTAATGATCGGGTTTGCTGCGATTGGATTCTCACAGTTTATTCTTTACCAGTCAGCAGCAGCTGTAGCCATCGGTGTAGCGATTCTCTTAATTGCTTTATTTACGATTGTGCCATTCTTTATGGCAGTGCTGGGCCAGAAGATTTTTTGGCCATCGAAAAAGAGTGCCGAGCATGGTGAAAGCAAACTATGGGGTACGGTCGGACGATTCTCGCTTGCTCGCCCATTCCTGGCCTTGCTTATTGTAGCGGCCGTTTGTGTGCCGTTTCTGGTGACATATGATGGAGAACTTTCTTACAACTCACTTGAGGAAATCGGTGGAGATGTTAATAGCATTAAAGCGTTTAATGCTATTGCAGACAGCTTTGGGCCGGGAGAATCCATGCCGACGCAGATCGTCTTGAAAAATGATGAGGAAATGGATTCAGCAGAATATGTAGGACTGGCTGAAAAAATTAGCCGGGAGCTTGAGAAAGTAGACTTGGTAGATACAGTTCGTTCTGTCACAAGGCCAACCGGAGAGCCGATCGAAGACTTCTTTGTAGCCAAACAAGCGGAGACGCTTGAAGAAGGCCTAGGAGAAGGAAAAGACGGATTAAACAAAATTTCAGAAGGCTTAAATGAAGCAAGCAGCGAACTGTCAAAATCAGAACCAGAGCTGCAGAATGCCACAAAGGGGATCAATGACTTGATTTCCGGCACCAATGAAATCAAGTCGGGTCTAAGTGAAATACAGACAAACCTTGCTAAAATTGAAGATGGTATTCGTCAGGGATCTGCAGGTTCAGATCAAATTAAAGATGGGCTGGAAAAATCCAAGGCTGGAGTGGAACAACTCACAGCTAATTACCAAAAAATATTAAATGGTTACCAGGTTACACACGATAAGTTAACAGAGCTGCAAGCAGGATATGTTAAGGTGGGTTCTGGACTTGGTGAAATAAGTACAGCAAATGATAACTTGTATAAGCACCTTGAGGCCAATTATGCTGACTTAGAAACAGATCAAACCTACCAAACTTACAAACAGGCTATTCAGACAAACCTGGGTGAGCTTACAGGCGGTTTAACCGAGTTGAATTCAGGACTGAATCTGTTAACTGGTGGACTAAAGGAAGCAAATAATGGATTTGGTAAGATCCTGAATGAACAATCAAAGCTTTCTGCAGGCCTCCAGCAGCTAATCGACGGAATCGAAGCTCAGCAGGCGGGACTCAATCAGCTAGCCGACGGCCAGGGACAAATTGTTGATAATTTTCCTAGGCTGACAAATGGTTTAACTGGAATCAGCGGTGGCCAGGAGCAGCTTCTTGCCGGATTTGGCGACCTTGGAGGACAAATAAGTCAGCTGACAGATGGACTTGGCCAGAGTGCAAACGGACTTGAGCAGGTATCTGAAGGACTTGGTTCTGCACAGGATTACCTGGCAGGTCTATCGAAGTCGGATAATATGGATGGGTTCTATTTGCCGCCTGAGGTTCTGGAGGATGACGAGTTTGCCCAGGTGTTTGATGTCTACTTGTCAGAGGATCGCAAAGTTATGACAATGGATGTCGTTCTTGAAGCAAATCCGTATTCCAACGAAGCCATTGACCAGGTCGATGACATCAAGGATGCTGTGGAAAGAGCGGCAAAAGGGACTAAGCTTGAAAATGCGGTTGTCGCAGTAGGCGGGATTACAAGCACCAATGCTGATTTGAGCACAATGTCTGATAAGGATTACTCCCGTACAGTCGTATTAATGCTTCTGGGCATTTCGATCATCCTTGTGTTCCTTTTCAGGTCTATCATCATGCCAATCTATTTAATTGGTTCACTAATTTTAACCTATTATACGAGCATGGCAATGAATGAAGCGATTTTCGTAAACCTGCTGGGATACACGGGCATCAGCTGGGCGGTTCCATTCTTTGCATTTGTTATTTTGGTCGCGCTTGGCGTAGACTACAGCATTTTCTTAATGGACCGTTTTAATGAATATCGTGACCTTTCTATCGCAGATGCCATGCTTTTATCCATGAAAAAGATGGGTACGGTTATTATTTCAGCTGCGGTCATTCTCGGAGGAACATTCGCGGCAATGATGCCATCCGGAATGCTGTCTTTATTGCAGATCGCGTCTATTGTTCTGATTGGATTAATGCTTTACGCACTGATTGTGCTGCCTTTATTCATTCCAGTTATGGTCAAGAACTTCGGCCAGGCAAACTGGTGGCCGTTTAAAAGAAGTACAAATTAACTTAAACTGAGACTGTCTTTACGGCAGTCTCTTTTTGTTTCTTTCAAAAAGGATCCCCAATCCTTAAACGATTGGGGATTCATCAAAAATTTATGGATTAGTCGACCACATGCCGGCAGTTTTCACAAACACCCGCGGGTTCAATTTCAGCTGTGCTACCATGAATTCTGCGAGGTCTTCAGGCTGCATGACTTTTTCAGGATTGCCGTCCGTCAGGTTTGTTTCAATTGCAAGGTCAGTGGCAACCGTGCTTGGAGTCAATGCACTAACCCGGATATTATGCTTTCGGACCTCCAGCATCAGGGACTCTGTTAAGCCTAATACAGCAAATTTGGATGCACTGTATGCACTAGTGACAGGCGCTCCTTTTTGGCCGGCTGTGGATGCAATGTTGATAATGTCTCCAGATTTTTGTTCAATCATTTCAGGAAGAACAGCTCTTGTAACATTATAAACACCCATCAAATTGACCTGAATGATGCTTTCCCACTCATCAGGGGATAGCTCCAGGAACCCGCCGAACTTGGCAATTCCGGCATTGTTAATCAGGATATCCACAGAGCCAAGGTCTGATTTTATATGCTCGACTGCATGGGAAACAGCTTCAAGATCTGCAACATCGGCTGCGGCAGCAGATACATTCACCTCGTACTGGCTAAGTTCCTCCGCCACTTTTTCAAGATTTTCAATCGTTCGGCCCAGTAAACCAATATGGACACCCTCTTTCGCCAGCGCAATAGCGGCGGCGCGCCCGATCCCTCGGCCTGCTCCTGTGATGAGAGCGGTTTTTCCTTTTAAAGTATGCATTATCCTTCCTCCTTAAAAAAAATCATTCATATACTACCAGAAAGGCTGTGAATTTCCTAATAAACCGCTTGCGCAGCCGGGACAGTTGAGGAAGCTGCACCCCTTGTGATAAGATCATCTTCATTAAAAGGGGGAGTTCTCATGAAGCTTAGTGTTTTGGATCAATCTGTTGTGGCAAAAGGGGATTCTGCAGCTGAAACGTTTCGTAAAACAGTCAAGCTCGCCCAGGTGGCAGAAGAGCTTGGCTACACCCGTTTTTGGGTAGCTGAGCATCATAATTCGAATGGAATGGCCGGCTCTTCACCGGAAATTCTTATCTCCCATATTGCATCAGGCACCACCCGCATTAAGGTCGGATCAGGCGGAATCCTTTTGCCGCAATACAGTCCTTATAAAATTGCCGAAAACTTTAATGTGCTCCAAACTCTATTTCCGGGACGGATCGATTTGGGCATCGGGAGGTCTCCGGGGGGAACTGCATCCACCCGGCTTGCTCTGACAGATGGCGTAAGGAAAAGTCTGAATGAGTTTCCGAGACAGGTTAGGGATTTGCAGGGATTTTTACACAAAGAGCATCCAGAAGGCCATCCTTATCAGCAAGTGCAAGCTTTTCCACAGGCAGAAGATCCTGCCCTATTATGGCTTCTTGGAATCACGCACCGCGGAGCAAGACTGGCAGCGGAACATGGAGTTGCCTTTACATATGGGCACTTTATCAATCCTGACAATGGAAAGAGGGCACTGGATACATATTTCAGTCAATTCCAGCCTTCAGTGGCTTTATCTGAGCCGAAAGCAAATGTGTGCATTTTTGTTGTGTGTGCTGAAACACAGGAAGAGGCCGAGAGGTTGGCTTTGAGCCAGGATATGTGGCTTCTGGCAGTTGAAGAAGGGAGAGATACGAGACTAATTTCAAGCATTGAAGCTGAAGATACCCAGCTAATACATGAGGAAAAAGAAAAAATGACTGAAAACCGGAAGCGGATGTTAGTTGGTACTCCGGCAAAAATAAAAGAAGAATTGAAGACTCTCAGCGAAATCTACAGAACAGATGAGTTTATGGTCATTACCAATATTCATGACTTTCAAGGCAAGCTGAATTCGTACAAACTGCTGGCCGACGTTATCGGCTTAAGCTGAAACTAGTAATCCCCATTTCATCCACAGTCTGAGGGGTATTTTTATTTTGTATTTTCCATTAACTCGAATGTGAATAACTAATTCATTGATTTTTTTAATTTTTCAGAAGTATCCACAACTTTAGGTGATTTTTGTCCAATTCATCCACACAGCGTGGATAATCCGAAGGTTCAATAGAGTTATCCACATACAATAATCAAGATTGAGACAAAAAGTTATCCCCATTCTGCCCGTTTTTTTAGTTATCCACATAAGTGATTGCTTGTCTTCCATCCGGCAATGAACCTGTCCTTTTGGTATTGTGTATTCTTCTCTTTTAGCGGATTATTTGAATGGATATCATACTCAAAAAAAAGCCCGGTTTCCCGGACTTCAATGCAGCAGTTAATTAATTTCGGCTTTCCCGCTGGATACAGAAATGCGGATGTCATGTTTCCCTGATCCATGCCTGCCGGAAATATCATTTTTATCACGTTTTTCATCTTCCAATTCGAAATTGCTGCTGATATGGCCGCTGCTTGCTTTGCCTTTTAAAGTGAAGTCAGCATCATCAGGCAAGTCAAGGCGGACAAATCCTGAACTGGCTTCAACTTTAATAGAGTCAATCAGCTTGCCGACCATTATATCGAGCTGCCCGGATGAGACCCCAGCGTCAAGCTTGCCCTGGTAGTTTCTGATTTTCACTTTGCCTGAACTCATATCTATTTCGCCTGAACGGGCAAATAAATGATCTGCATCCATCATTCCTGATGAGCCTTCGTGTTCAAATTCATCTGTCTTAATGTTGGCCAGGCTGACTTTTCCCGAGCTCATATTAACATCCAGGCTCTCAAGCCCAAAAGGCTTGCTCTTGGATTCACCGGCGAAATTCATACGGCCGGAGCCTACATGAATGGACATGGACTTATTGAAATCTTCCGGAATGTAGATTCTCAGGTTGCTTTTGTTATTGAAAAACTGAAAGCCATCCAGCCACTTTCTCTTATATTCTACACGAATTTCGTTTCCAGACTTATTGACGGTCACTTTCCCTTTACCGTCAAGTTCCGCTCTAACTTCATTTCCCTTATCAGGGATAATGACGGTATCTGAGCTTGATACATCAATGCTGATCGTATCCGTTCTCTTGCTGAGAGAAGCTCCGGTATTGCTTCCTCCGAAGCTGAAGAAGCTGTTCACGCCGGTAAAGAGCATATATGAACAGATTAAAATAATAAAAATGGCGAAAATCCTTTTCACTGAGAATCCCCTGCTTTCCTAATAGTTTCTTAATATTATTTTATGCTAATCCGAATTCAGGCACATTGAGCCGCGGTTTTATTTCCAGCTAAGACTTGAGGCGTATGGTATATAGGATTACATTTGTGCAGATTATGCCTTAAGATCCAAAAGTATTATTATCTTTATTATAAAAGGAATAAATAGGAACAGCCATTTAAATAAAACAATAAGGCTGTGTCCAAAGGATTGGACATGTCACTGCCACGAATGCTAACATAAAAACAGTTTTCGGCTTAAAAGTTGATAGGATAAAAACAAGAAAAAACTTGCAAACAATCACTTGCATAGAAATAATAAATATGACCCAATACTTGAAGCTTTTCAAAACACTAATAGTAAAGGTAGATGAATTTTTTATTTATGAGTAAATTTAATGCTGATACAACTATTACAATGAAGGATATTGTGCGTGAGGGTGATCAAATTCTCCGTGAAGTTACAAAGGAAGTGCCAGTGCCTTTAACTGAGGAGGATCGCGGAACACTGATTGCAATGATGCAGTATTTGAAGAACAGCCAGGACCCTGCTGTTGCAAAGAAATATGGTTTGCGTCCGGGCATTGGGCTATCCGCTAACCAAATTGGCCTGAACAAGCGAATGTTTACTGCTTATTTTACCAATGAGAAAGGTGAGCCCCAGGAGCATTATGTAATTAACCCGAAAATAATCAGCCACTCTGTTGGTGTTATTTTTCTTCCTGAGGGTGAAGGCTGTCTGTCTGTAGACCGTGATGTAAAAGGATATGTGCCCCGTTATGAGCGCATTAAAGTAAAAGCGCATAATCTTGATGGCGATGAAGTGACACTCCGGTTTAAGGGGATTCCGTCCATCATCATGCAGCATGAAATCGACCATCTGAACGGAATAATGTTTTATGATCGAATTGATAAAAACGACCCGTTCAAAATTCCGGAGAACTCAGTTATGGATCATTTTTGAGATTGAAAAACCGGCTTCAATGTGAAGCCGGTTTTTTCTTAATCCAAATCAGTCTTATCTTTTTGATCCTTATTCCTCTTATTGCCCTTGCTGTTATCACCGCTGATCGAGGATTGATTTCCTCTTGGTGAATTTTGGTTATTGCTGCCTTTATTGAATTTTTTGGTCATTGGGATTCTCCTTTCATAAAATGCTTCTTTATTTTCTCTAAATTACTTCCTTTTTATCCGGACCGGCCTTCTTGTTCCCTTTAAAATGGCATATACATTTAAAAGGATAATGATGGGGGGATCGGATGAATGAAATAGTTTTGACGCCGTGGGAGGAGCATGCATTTTGGCTGGAGATTCTTGAGGATCACGCGATATTTGTCAGGGACCATCTTTCGCCGGCAGAAGGCAAGTATATAAAAAGAGCGGATGACTACAGGCAGGCTTTCAGAAACCTTTGGACCAGGCTTAATCAGTTAGCAACTTCAGCACCTGCAGACTCACAGGAAGCTGCTGCAATGGCCCTGGAGATATGGCCGGCTGCAAATGGCTATTTTCAATTTGAAGGAAAACTTCAGAATCTGAGAATTAATAACATGATTAATATAAATCTTTCGCCGACCTATTTTAACGGTACATTAAGTGAAAATCAGGAATATTTACGCCTGCTTTCTTATTATGCAAAAGGGCTTATACCTCCGCCGCTATCTCTTTTTGATTTGCTGGATTTGTGGCTGGAGGATCAGCTGGGACACATCATTCTTCTGAAAAACTCAATCGATCCGATAGAGGTATTTGTAGATGAACAGGCAGATACGTATACCCGGATTTTTCAGGGGTTTATGGTACAGAACCGGCATATGAAAGGATATCTCCGGTTTACGCAGCCAGGGTTTCCCCGACAGCAGGCATTGGCCAGGGATGTGGGGCTGACTGTGATTGAAATGAATGAATTCATTAAGGGGATAGTCGAGAAATACGCAGGCAAAAGGATCCTCAATAAAACAACACTGAGATTTCTCGAACATCACTTCCCTGAAGCCTGCTATCTAATTAAAAAGCTGAGTTTCTACGCTCCTGAACTGGCGGAAGAAGCATCAAAATGTTCCTTAAAAAAACCATCCTATTCTTAATCCCATAAAACCCTCTTTTAGAAAGAGGG